>MEEC01000194.1 GCA_001724315.1 Lautropia sp. SCN 70-15
CGACGGGGACTGCCCGAGCTCGAGGCACGGGACTCCTCGCCGCCCGTCTCCAGCGTGAAGCCCGCGCCGCCGTCCTGGCGCAGCGCCGCCTCCAGCCACGGCAGGCACTCCTTCAGCGTGGCCTGCAGCGTCCACGGCGGATTGACCACGAACATGCCGCTGCCGTGCAGACCCAGGCCGTCGACCGACGGGTGCCGCACGCTCAGCGTGGCGTGCAGCCAGCGGATGCCGGGCTGGTTGCGCAGCCGCCGCGCCAGGTCGGCCGGCTCGGGGCGCTGCACCAGCGGGTACCAGATCGCGTAGCAGCCTGTCGCGAAGCGCGACAGTGCGTCGCGCAGCGTGGCCAGCACCCGCGCGTAGTCGCGCTTGTCCTCGTACGAAGGGTCGATCAGCACCAGCGCCCGACGCGGCGGGGCCGGCAGCAGCGCCTTGAGTCCGGCGAAGCCGTCGGCCGCATCGACGATGGTCCGCTTCTGCGCCTCGCGACCCGCCTCGCCGATGTTGCCGGCGAGCACCCGGCTCTCGGTCGGATGCATCTCGAACAGGCGCAACCGGTCGCGCTCGCGCAGGTGGCGCAGGGCGATGAAGGGCGAGCCCGGATAGTGGCGCAAGCGCCCCTCCGGATTCAGCGCGCGGATCTCGTCGAGATAGTCGGACACCGCCGGCGGCGCGTCGGCGCGGCCCCACAGCCGGCCGATGCCGTCGGCGAACTCGCTGCGCTTGGCGGCCCATTCGCCTTCGAGCGCGTAGAGCCCCGCGCCGGCGTGCGTGTCGATCACCCAGAAAGGCGTGTCCTTCTGGGTCAGGTGACGCAGCAGCTGCACGAGCACGAGGTGCTTGAGGACGTCGGCGTGGTTGCCGGCGTGGAAGGCATGGCGATAGCTGAACATGATGCGCAGGGTCCTTCAGCCGGCCCGCCGCCGCAGGCGCAGCAGCTTGAGCGCCAGCAGCACCCACGCAAGCCCGTGCAGCAGCAGGTCGAAGATGTCGACCGGGCGCACGAGCGCGCCGGCAGCGAGCATCTTCAGCTTCTCCCAGACGTGCGGCTCGGGCAGGTAGGGGGCGAGCCCCAGCGTGAGCGCGAGCAGCACGAAGAGGCTCAGCGGGAATCGGTCGAGAAAGCGGGAAATCATCAGTCCCCCAAGGGGCGCGGTCCGTATGGCGCGCCGCAGAAATGTTGGCGCGAAGGGGATCATCGCAGATCGGCAACAAAGCACAGCCGGGCTCTCGTCAAACTTGTCCGACGTCAATTCGGGCGAATGCGAGCTGCGCAGACTTTGAACAGGCGTCAAGCCTGCACATCAAGGAGACCACGATGAAACGGATCCTGTTGAACGCCGCCTTGCTCGGCATGGGATTGGCAATCGCTGGCGGCAGCGCGTTCGCTCAGCAGAAGCCCGATGTCGGCAAGCGGGAGTACGACGCGAATTGCGCCAGTTGCCACGGCCCCGCCGGCAAGGGCGACGGACCGGTCAAGCCCTACCTCACGAAGAGCGCACCGGACCTGACCATGCTTGCGAAGAACAATGGCGGCGTCATGCCGGTCGCGAAGCTCTACGCGACGATCGAGGGCAGCCGGGAGGCCACCGCGCACGGCACCGCCGAGATGCCGGTCTGGGGCTACGAGTATCGGGTCCAGGCGGCCCAGCACTACATGGACACTCCGTACGATCCCGAGGTCTACGTCCGGACGCGCATTCTCGCGCTGATCGACTACATCTACCGGCTGCAGGCAAAGTAGCCGGCCTTGGCCGGGGCGCTCACCGACAGGGTACGATCCCGACGATGAGCGCACCGGATCTCGGCACCGCCACGTCGGGCTTCCTCGAAGAGGCCCGCTCGGCGCGCCTGTATCGCGAACTGGCCGACATCGAGCGAGAGCCGAGGATCGCCCGGATGTTCCGGGAGCTCGCCGAAGCGGCGAACCAGCAGGCGGCCTTCTGGGCCGTGCGCATGCGACAGGCCGGCAGCCAGCCGCCCGCCGAGGTGCCGCTCGGCTTTCGCGCCCGGCTGGCGCTCGGGCTCGCCAGGCGCATCGGCATCCGCCCGATGCGCGGCGTGCTGTCCACGCTCAAGGTCCGCGGCCTGTCGGTCTATTCCTCGCCCGCGCCGTCCGGGCACCCTCATCCGATCCGGGTCGACGACATCGGGCGCCGCCATCGCACCGGCGCGGGCAATCTTCGCGCGGCGGTGTTCGGCGTGAACGACGGGCTGGTGTCGAACGCCAGCCTGATCATGGGCATGGCCGGCGCCGCAGCCGAGCCGCGCACCTTGCTGCTGGCCGGCATCGCGGGGCTGCTGGCGGGCGCCTTCTCGATGGCCGCCGGCGAGTACGTGTCGGTTCGCTCGCAGCGCGAGGTCTTCGAGTACCAGATCGGCCTGGAACGCGAGGAGCTCGAGGAATACCCCGAAGCCGAGGCCGAGGAGCTGGCGCTGATCTACCAGGCCAAGGGCTTTCCCCGCGAAGACGCCCGACGGCTGGCCCGGACACTGATCGCCGACCCCGAGCGCGCGCTGGACACGCTGGCGCGCGAGGAACTCGGCCTGAACCCGGACGAGCTCGGCTCGCCCTGGGGCGCGGCGATCTCGTCCTTCCTGGCCTTCGCGGTCGGCGCGGTGATCCCCCTGCTGCCCTTCCTGCTGGCGAGCGAGGCGGTGGCCTTTCCGGCTTCGATCGGCCTGGCCGCGGCCGCGCTGTTCGGGGTGGGCGCCGCGCTGTCCTTCTTCACCGGGCGCAACGCCCTGCTGTCGGGGCTGCGGATGCTGGCGATCGGCGCGGCCGCCGGCGCGGCCACCTACGGCATCGGCGCGCTGGTCGGCGTGAGCGTCGGCTGAAGCGAGCCGGGCGGCAGCGCCCGCACCTGCCTGAGCTTGCCGCTGACCGGGTTCGCCTCGGGCGGCTTCGGGTCGAACGAGAGCGTCACCGGCGCGGCGCCCTGCGCCTTCAGGTATCGCGCCAGCACCCGCTTCACCCGCGTGAAGGCCTTCGCGCGCTCGGCTTCATTGGCGACCTCGATCCGCAGGCTCATCGCGTCCGGCGCGGTCTGCACGAGCTGGAAACGGTAGACGCCGGCCTGCTCCTCGATCACCGTCTCGATCGCCAGCGGCAGGATCCGCACCTCGCCCTTGCCCTGCCCGGTCCGCCGCAGCAGCAGCACGTCGTCGCGCCTGCCCTCGATGCGCACCGATGGCCGGCCGCAGCCGCAGGGGCAAGGCGAGGCGTCCAGCGTGACGCTGTCGCTCAGGTCGTAGCGGACCAGCGGCTGCACCCGGTTGGCCAGGTTGGTGACCAGCACGCTGGCCGAGGCCTCGCCCGGCGGCACCGGCCTGCCCTGCTCGTCCACCGGTTCGAGCACCACCCAGTCGTCGTTGACGTGCAGGCGGCCATGCCGGCAGGCGAAGGCCATGTTCATGCATTCCGACGCGCCGTAGTCCTCGACGACCGGGCAGCCGAAGGCCCCTTCGATCGCGGTCCGGTCGGCCTGGGTCAGGCCCTCGCCCCCGCACCACAACGCGCGCGGCTCGATGGCCAGCCGCCCTTCGGCGCGCTCGCGAGCGAGCAGCATCAGCATCGTGGGGTAGCTGGCCACGAAGGCGGGCCGCCAGTCGTTCAGCGCAGCCACCAGCTCGGAGAGCGGCTGCAGGATCGAGAAGGCCCGCGCGCTCGCGCCGATCGCCGGATGGATGCGGCGCTGCCGCTCCCAGGACACCACGCCGGCGAAGTGGCCCTCGACCGCGGCGATGAAGGCCAGCCGGGCCGGCTCCGGCACGAGCGCGCGCGGGTCCGCGACGCTCGCCCCGAGATCGAAGCGGCAGGTCATCAATGCCGAGTAGAGCGCCAGCGCGTCGGCGTCCTGCACGTAGATGCCGGGCAGCCCGGTAGTGCCGGAACTGGTCCAGACCGCGTACTTGCCGAGGTAGGGCTCGGCGATCCGCCCGGGGTCGGCGACGAACTTCAGCAGGTCGGCCTTGCGCAGGTCGGGGTCGATCACCCAGTCGTCGAAGTTCGCCATCAGCTGCCCGCGCGAGACCGGCGGATAGGCGCTCAGGTCCTCGCAGCCGGGCGGCACGTGGCGCCAGTGCGCCCGATAGAAGGCCGAGCGCGTGCGCGCGTGCTCGATCATGCCGGCCAGGCGCTCGCGGCGGATCTCGGCGCGGCGTGCCTCGTCGGCAGCGTCGTAGGCCCAGATCTTCTGCGCGTGCAGGCCCCAGCGCCACAGGTCGTCGACGCCGCGCCACCACTCCCAGGGGCTGGCGGTGCCCAGCAGCGCGGATATCGGGTCGATGCTCATGCCCGCAATCTAGCGCGGCGGGGATAATCGCGCTTGACCATGACCAAGCCTTCCCCCGATCCGATCTCCCCCGGCGCGGCCTGCCCCTGCGGCAGCGGCCGGCGCTACGCCGAGTGCTGCGGCCGCTGGCACGCCGGACCGCAGCACCTGGCCGCGTCCACTGCCGAGGCATTGATGCGCTCGCGCTACTCGGCCTTCGTGCTGGGGCTGAGCGACTACCTGCTCGCCACCTGGCATCCGGACACGCGACCGAGCGGGCTCGAGCCGAACGAGCCGGGCCTGCGCTGGCTGGGGCTGGAGGTCAGGAAGTGCGCAACGCAGGGCGCGGACCGCGCCACGGTGGAGTTCGTGGCGCGCAGCAAGCTGGCCGGCCGGGCGCAGCGGCTGCACGAGACCAGCCGCTTCGTGCGCGAGGACGGGCGGTGGTACTACCTGGACGGCGAGATCGCCAGGTGAGAACGGCGGACCGAGCGGTCCGCCCGCGCCTACATCAGCCCCATTTCCAGCCGCGCCGACTCGCTCATCATCTCGCGGCTCCAGGGCGGATCCCAGACGAGATCCACGTCGACCTGCTCGACGCCGCGGATGCTCATCAGCTTCTCGCGGGCCTCGTCGGCGATGGTCATGCCCATGCCGCAGCCGGGCGCGGTGAGCGTCATCCGCACGTCGAGCCGGAAGCCGCCGTCGGGCAGCGGCATGGCCTGGCACAGGTAGACCAGGCCAAGGTTCACGATGTCGACCGGGATCTCGGGGTCGTAGCAGGTGCCCAGCCTTCGCCAGGCCTCGGCCTCGACCGATTCGGCGGTAGGCGGGACGGCGGGGTCGTCCGCCTGCTGGCCCGTGCCCGGCGGGTTGGGATCGCCGGCGTCGGACGGGTCCAGGCCCAGCGCGTCGGCGTTGGCGCCCGAGATCCGGTACAGGTTGCCGCCCACCATCACGGTGAAGTTGCCGCCGAGCTGCTGGGTGATCTGGGCCAGGCTGCCGCCGGGCAGCGTGGTCGAGGAACCCCAGGGAATCTGGGTGGCCTCGCAGTCGCGTTCCAGGTAGACCTGCCTGATGTCGCCGTGCCGGTTCATTTTCCTTGCCTCGCTCGGTCGCTCTGCCTCGATCGGAATTCGCCGCATCATTCGGTCTTCGCGGTGCCTGCGCCCACCAGCGCGTTGTGCAGCGTGTGCCAG
>MEEC01000195.1 GCA_001724315.1 Lautropia sp. SCN 70-15
GTGCGGCTGATCCTCGCGTACAGCGCACGAGAAAACGACCCGAACCACCCCGGGTGGGACCGGACGGGCGTGCGGCCTTTCAATCCTTACTACGGGTTCGGTGCCGCGGATGCACGGGCTGCCGTCGAGCTGGCGAAGAATTGGCAGACAGTCGGCCGCAGTAAAGACCTGATTCGCTGCGGCCCTTTTGCACGCAGTTCCTCTATCTCCATACCAGACGATGCCGCCAAGCCGCAGACCGACACGATCGACGTCGCAAACTGCGGCATCGGAAAGATCGAATTCGTCGAAATCGGCTTCAGCGCAGCGCATCCGTACTCGGGCGATTTGCGCATCGACCTGTCCAGTCCGAGAGGCACGCAGAGCCGGCTTGCCGATGCCCGATACTGCAACCCGGACCTCGACCGAATCGCTGACAACTGCGGCCGGTACGATGATTGGCGCTTCGGATCCGTGCGTCACCTGGACGAGGCCGCGAACGGTCCCTGGCGCCTCCAGGTCTCGGACCTGCTCCAGGACGACGCAGGCACTGGCACCTGGACCGGTTGGTCTCTGACCCTCTGGGGGCGTCCATGAACATGCACGGGTCGATCGGAGTGATCTTCGTGCTCGCGTTTGCGTTGATCCCGTTACCGGGCTCGACCCAGCCCGACCGCGACACCTCACGAACCAGCAGTACGACTACTGGGAGGAGCCCGGTTCCCGCGAAACAAGGGAATGCGCCCATCCATGCGGCGTCCGCACAACAGTCACCCGCGGGCGGTGGACAGGCGGTCCGGTGGCATGACGGCAGTGTCGACCGCGAACTCCGGATCGACCCCACGCGGGTCGTCGATTTCCGTACCCTTTCAGTTGCCGGGCAGGCCTCGTTGCGATCACGCAGCCAATCCGAGAAGCACTCGCCCGCCCTGCCCGCCGGCGTTTCGCCGGTGTTCGTGGACCCCGTCTCGCCAAGTCAGATCCGCGCGCTGCCAGGTGGCGTCACCGTGGCCCTCAGGCACCCACCCGCGGGCAACGACCCAGTGGCTCGCGAGGCGGAAGGCCGACGCCAGATCGCCGCCGCAGGCCTGCATGCGTTGCGCCCGATCGGGCCCGACGCACGCCGCTGGCTCGTCGCCTCGCCGCCCGGCATGCCCGCGCTGGAGCTCGCGAACCGCCTGCAGGAGAGCGGTGTCTTCGAGTCGGCTTCTCCGAACTGGTGGAAGCCGCGGGCGCTGAAATAGCCTACCCGGTGCCCGGGCAGGCGAGACCTGGGCCTGCGGCCGGATCTCGAATCGGCTAGATCGCCGGGTCGCCCGCGCCGGGTTCGCTCGTCGCCCGGACGGCATCCGTCCGGTCGGCAAGGCGGATGTCGAAGCCGTCGACAGGGAAATGCACCATGAGCTGGCCCAGTTGCGCGTCCCGGCGCGCCAGCGACACTCGCCCGGTGTCGGCCCCTGCCAGCATGCCCTCGACGGGATCGCCGCCCCAGTCGTCGGCCGCAACCCGAACCCGCTTGCCGATCCACTGCGATAACTCGGCTGCGCCACGAGACGAGGCACCCACGGCAATCGGCATCGCATTGCGAGCCGCCAGCAAGGCTTGCGCCGGCGTCGCTTCAACTCGCTCGCCATGTCCGATCGTGTCCAGTCGCTTCATCCATGCGACCAGGGCGGGCCTGCGCGCCCAGTCGATCCGTTCGGGCAGGTTCTCCCTCAGGTACCAGAGCGGGTGGCGAACGGCCAGGTCGGCCATCCCGGGATCGCATCCGAGCAGGTAGGGTCGGTCATCCCCGAGCAACGCCTCGAGCCGGTCGAGCTTGCGCCGCAAGCGCACGGCGACCGTGGGCAGCTGGGCGCGCATTGCGTCCGGATCCCAGCCGCTGAAGCGACCGGCGGTGAAGCGGGCGCGATCCGCATGCAGCGCCTCGGGGAAGCGATCGCCCTGGGTGCCGAACACGAAACCCAGGGCGTCGGCGAACAGGGCCCTGTCGGCCCACGATTCGAGCGCGTCGCCGAGACCGGCCGGACCGTCGGGATACAAGCCGGGCTCAGGGAAGCGGCGCTCCAGTTCGGCAAGGATGCAGCGGGTGTCGCAATAGAGGTCCGCGCCGATCTGCATGACCGGCGTGCGGCGATAGCCGCCGGTCAGCGGCTCCAGATCGGGCTTCGGCGCCCAGCGCGGCTGGATCACCGAGTGCCAGCGCAGCCGCTTCAGACCGAACGCGACGCGCACCTTCTCCGAAAACGGCGAGCGGTCGTAGTGATGGAAATGGATGACGGTCATCGGGATCAGCGCGCCGCGCCGGCCCCGTCCGCCGGCGGCGCGATCGCCTCGCGCGGCACCTCGACCCGCCGTGTGACCCCAGACAAGCCGGGGAAGTCGGCGAACAGCGCCCGCGCCAGGTAGGGCATCGCGCCGGCGATCGAGGGCGCGCCGCCCGAGGTGACCACGGTGGCCTCGTAGACCTTGCGCCCGCCGGCGGCCAGGTCGCGGAAGTTCACCGACAGCCGGTACTCGTACCAGGCTATCTCGCGCTCGACCGCGTATCCGCCGTAACCCGGGAAAGGCGCGGCGATCGACACTCCGCCGTGACGGCCCCAGGTGCCCCACCAGAACCAGGGCTGCACGTAGTAGGGCTGCGTGTACTCGAGCCGCCGCTCGTGCCGCGGCTGCACCGCGGTATCGAAGCGGACCTCGAAGCGCGGCGCCTGCGTCGTCTCGGTGAAACCGATCCGCGCCAGCTCGGCGCGCATCTGCTGCCGGTAGGTCGCGTGCTCGAGGCTGTCGAGCTGCGTCTCGGTGGCGGCGAAGCGGTAGGTGCGCGGCGCCTGCGCCGGCCACTCGTGAAAGACGGTCAGGTCGCTGGCGATCGGTGCGGCGCAGCCGGCCAGCAGCGTGGCCACCGCCAGCAGGCCGAGGGCCGCGAGGCCACGCAGGTGGAAGAGGGAGGATCGGAGGAAGGCGGTCATGGCGTTGCTCCTGCCGGACAAGGCCGGCCCCGCTTCAGCGCGGGCTCTCGTAGAACACGTAGCTGGTGGAATAGTCGCTGAACTCGAAGTAGACCTTCTTCTCGCCAGCGTCGACCTCGCCGTTCAGGTTGGCGTCGAACACGCCGTAGCCGAACCTGTAGGGCCGCGGCGCGCCGTCCTGCGTGCCCTGCGCGGTGGACACCTTGTCGATCTTCAGGAAGCGGCGCACAAGCTTGTCGCCGGCGTAGATCTCGAGCACGCCGTCGGTGCCGGTCCAGTTCTGGATGCCCCGCGAGATCGTGTTCTGGGTCTCCTGCGTGCAACCGGCGGCAAGCAGCGCGAGCGCCGCTGCCAGCGTGGCCGACACCGCCCTGCCGGGCCACGCGCCAGCGGCCGCCGGCGATCGCGCCGAACCCGAGCGCTTACAATCGTTCATCCTCGGAATCTCCTGCAATGCGAACCGAACAGCCCGTCACGATCCGCCGTCTCGACTATACCCCGCCGGCCTTCCTGGTCGACAGCGTGTCCCTCGTCTTCGACCTGCTGCCCGGCGGCACCCGGGTGGATGCCACGCTGGCGCTGCGCCGCAACCCGGCCGCCGATCCGCAAGCGCCGCTTTCGCTCGACGGCGAGGACCTGGCGCTCGAGGGCCTCCGGCTGGACGGCGCGCCGCTGGCCGCCGGGCGGTACAGCCTGTCCGAAAGCGGGCTCGAGATCCGCGACCTGCCCGAGGCCTGCGAGCTGCGGATCGTGAGCCGCACCACGCCCGAGACGAACACGACGCTGTCGGGGCTCTACGTCTCCAACGGCAACTTCTTCACCCAGTGCGAGGCCGAAGGCTTCCGCCGCATCACCTTCTTCCCGGACCGGCCCGACGTGATGGCCCGCTATCGGGTCACGCTGCGCGCGCCGCGCGAACGTTTCCCGGTGCTGCTGTCCAACGGCAACCTGATCGCGCAGCGCGACTGCGAGGCCCCGGAATGGCTGGCCGCGGCGCACGATGGCGAAGCGCCCGGCACCAGCCTCGCGACGTCCGAATCCTGGCACGAGGCCGTCTGGGACGACCCCTTCCCCAAGCCCAGCTACCTGTTCGCGCTCGTGGCGGGCCGGCTGGTGGCCACCGAGGAGCGGCTCGCCACGATGTCTGGCCGCGAGGTGCTGCTGCAGGTCTGGGTGGAGCCCGGCAACGAGGACCGCACCGGACACGCGATGCAGTCGCTGATCCGCGCGATCCGCTGGGACGAGCAGCGCTTCGGCCTGGAGCTCGACCTCGACCGCTTCATGATCGTGGCCGTGTCCGACTTCAACATGGGCGCGATGGAGAACAAGGGCCTGAACATCTTCAACACGAAGTACGTGTTCGCCCATCCGCGCATCGCCACCGACCAGGACTTCGCCGGCGTCGAATCCGTGGTCGGCCACGAGTACTTCCACAACTGGACCGGCAACCGGGTCACCTGCCGCGACTGGTTCCAGCTCACGCTGAAGGAAGGCCTGACCGTCTTCCGCGACCAGGAGTTCTCGGCCGACGTGATGGCCGCTCAGGCGGCCACCCAGGCGGGCGCGGCCAGCGCCCGCGCGGTCAAGCGGATCGAGGACGTGCGGGTGCTGCGCGCCGCGCAGTTCCCCGAGGACGCGGGCCCGATGGCCCACCCGATCCGCCCGGACAGCTACCAGGAGATCAACAACTTCTACACGGTCACCGTGTACGAGAAGGGCGCCGAGGTCATCCGGATGCTGCAGACCCTGGTCGGCCGCGACGGTTTCCGCAAGGGCATGGACCTCTACTTCGCCCGTCACGACGGCCAGGCGGTCACCTGCGATGACTTCGTCGCGGCGATCGCCGACGCCAATGGCGCCGACCTGTCTCAGTTCGGCCGCTGGTATTCGCAGGCCGGCACGCCGCGCGTGTCGATCGTCGGCAGCCACGACGCGCGGACGCGCCGCTACCGGCTCGAAGTGCGGCAGGCCTGCCTGCCCTCGCCGGGGCAGCCGCTCAAGCAGCCCTTCCACATCCCGCTCGCCGTCGGCCTGGTGGGTCCGGACGGCCGCGATCTCCCTCTGAAGCCCGCCGCCGCGTGCGCCGGCAGCGTGCGCCGGATCGAGACCGCCGGTGGCCAGGTCACCGCGGTGCTGGACCTCACCGAGGCCAGCCAGGTCTTCGAGTTCGAGGACGTGGCCGAAGCGCCTGTGCCGTCCCTGGCCCGGAACTTCTCGGCGCCCGTCGTGGTCGAGCATGCCTACGACGACGCGCAGCTCGCCTTCCTGGCGGCGCACGACAGCGACCCGTTCAACCGCTGGGAGGCCGCGCAGCGGCTGGCCACCCGTTGCGTGCTCGCGGTGCTCGACGGCGCCGCGCCGGCCGAGCGCAGCGCGCCGCTGGTGGCGGCGATCGCACGCGCGATCGACGACCCGCACCTCGACGCCGCCTTCCGCGAGCAGGTCCTCGCGCTCCCCTCCGAGGGCTTCATCGCCGAGCAGCTGGAGGTCGTAGACCCGGT
>MEEC01000196.1 GCA_001724315.1 Lautropia sp. SCN 70-15
AGCGATGAACGGTTCGCTCCTCGCCCCGCTGGGCCTGCTGATGGACTTCCTCGTGTCGGTCGGACAGGCCACCCGCTTCTTCCTGCGGCTGTGCCTGCTGGGCTTGGCCTCGCTGCGCCGCCCGCGGCTGGTGATCGACCAGGTCCACTTCATCGGCAACTACTCGCTGTCGATCATCCTGGTCTCGGGGCTGCTGATCGGTTTCGTGCTGGGCCTGCAGGGCTACTACACGCTGCGCCGCTACGGTTCCGAAGAGGCGCTGGGCCTGCTGGTCACGCTGTCGCTGGTGCGCGAGCTCGGGCCGGTGGTCACCGCGCTGCTCTTCGCCGGGCGCGCCGGCACCTCGCTCACCGCCGAGGTCGGCCTGATGAAGGCCGGCGAGCAGCTCGACGCCATGGAGATGATGGCGGTCGACCCGGTCGAGCGGGTGCTCGCGCCGCGCTTCCTGGCGGCGGTCTTCTGCATGCCGCTGCTGGCCGCGCTGTTCTCGGCGCTGGGCGTGCTGGGCGGCTACCTGGTCGGCGTCGAGATGATCGGCGTCGACGCGGGCGCCTTCTGGTCGCAGATGCAGGATGGCGTCGACTGGCTGAACGACGTCGGCAACGGCGTCATCAAGAGCATCGTGTTCGGGTTCACCGTGGCCTTCGTGGCGCTGTTCGTGGGCTACAAGGCCAAGGCAACGCCCGAGGGGGTGGCGCGGGCCACGACCACGACCGTGGTCGCCGCTTCGCTGGCGATTCTGGGGCTCGACTTCATCATGACCGCCCTGATGTTCAACACCAACTGAGGCCGGCGGCAAAAGTGGTTGGCGGCAAATGGGAACCCATCTGGAGATGATTCGATGAAACGTTCGGGAGTCGACCTCCTCGTCGGCCTGTTCGTGCTGCTCGGCTTCGCCGCGCTGGTCTTCCTGGCCCTGCGCGCCGGCAACATGAGCAGCGCCGTGGGCCTGGGCCCGACCTACCAGGCCTCGGCCCAGTTCGACAACATCGGCGGCCTGAAGCCGCGCGCCGCGGTGCGCAGCGCAGGGGTGGTGGTCGGCCGGGTCGCGTCGATCGCCTTCGACGATCAGAGCTACCGGGCCACCGTGGTGCTGGCGCTCGACGCCCGCTACAAGTTCCCCAAGGACAGCTCCGCGAAGATCCTCACCTCGGGCCTGCTCGGCGAGCAGTACATCGGCCTCGAGCCGGGCGGCGACACCGAGATGCTGGCGGGCGGCGACACGATCCAGCTGACCCAGTCGGCGGTCGTCCTCGAGAACCTGATCGGCCAGTTCCTGTACGGCAAGGCCGCGGAAGGAGGCAACTGATGGACACCGATCGCGCACGCGGCGGCTGGCGGCTCGCGCTCGCCGCGGTGCTGCTCGCGCTCGCGGGCTGCGCCACCACGGCGGGCGGCGGGGCGGGTGATGGCGATCCGTCCGCCCGCGCCGATCCCTTCGAGTCCTTCAACCGATCGGTCTTCGCCTTCAACGACGCGGTCGACCAGGCGGTGCTCAAGCCCGTTGCCAAGGGCTACGAGGCGGTCGTGCCGCGCCCGGCCCGCGACATGGTGGGCAACTTCTTCGGCAACCTGGCCGACCTCTGGACCGCGGCCAACCAGCTCCTGCAGGGCAAGCCGGCCGAGGCCTTCTCCGACCTGTCGCGATTCGTCGTCAACACCACCTTCGGCTTCGGCGGCATCGCCGACGTGGCCAGCGAGATGGGCTTCGAGAAGCACGACGAGGACTTCGGCCAGACGCTCGGCGTGTGGGGCGTGCCGTCGGGCCCCTACCTGGTGCTTCCGCTGCTCGGTCCGTCGAGCTTTCGCGACGCGCCGGCCCGCGGGCTCGACATGGTCGCCGATCCGCTCAACGAGATCGGCTCGCGCGGCCAGGCGAACAACCTCTGGCTGACCCGCCTGATCGATGGCCGGGCCCGGCTGTTCCCGGCCGAGCGCGTGCTCGAGGGCGCCGCGCTCGACAAGTACAGCTTCACCCGCGACGCCTGGCTGCAACGCCGGCGCAACCAGGTCCACGACGGTAATCCGCCCATGGATTACGACGACGAAGACTGACGGTCTCGCGCACACAAGGAGAAAACGATGCTCGCAAGATTCCTCTCGCTCCTCGCGATCCTCGCCGCGACGGCCTTCGGCGCCGGCGCCTCGCCGGCCGTCGCCTCGGGCACGCCGGACGCGCTGATCCAGAAGGTCGGCACCGAGATGATCGAACGGATCAAGGCCGACAAGGCGATCCAGGGCGGCGACTTCCAGAGGCTGTCGGCGCTGGTCGACGAGCTGGTGATGCCGCACGTGAACTTCCAGCGCATGACCGCGCTGGCGGCCGGCCGCTGGTGGCGGCAGGCGACGCCCGAGCAGCAAAAGCAGCTGATGGACGAGTTCCGCATCATGCTGCTGCGCACCTATTCCGGCGCGCTCGCCTCGGTCGAGGACCAGAGCATCAGGATGAAGCCGATGCGCGCCGCGGCCGACGCGACCGACGTGATCGTGCGCAGCGAGATCGTGCAGCCGCGCGGCGAGCCGATCCAGCTCGACTATCGCCTGCACAAGGTCGACTCCGACTGGAAGATCTACGACGTCAACGTGCTGGGGGTGTGGCTGGTGGAGACCTACCGCACCCAGTTCGGCCAGGAGGCGGCCCGCAACGGCGTCGACGGGCTGATCAAGAGCCTGGCCGACAAGAACCGGCAGTTCGACCCCAACAAGAAGTCCTGACGCCGATGTACCGATTCCCGGCCGAGGTCGACCACGCGGTCGCCAACCAGGTCCTGGCCGCGGCCGTCGCGGCGCAGGACGGGCCCGAGCGGGTCTACGACCTGTCCGCCTGCGAGCACTTCGACTCGTCGCTGGTCGCGCTGCTGCTCGAGCTGGCGCGCGGCGCCCAGGCGGCCGGCGCGTCGGCGCGCTTCGAGGGCGCCGGCGAGAAGCTGCTGAAGCTCGCCGGGCTGTACGGCGTCGGCGCGCTGCTCTTCGGCCCGGCCATCCGGGCCGCCGGCGGCGCGGGCGCGCCGATTGCCGGAGCCGGCGCATGAGCGCGGCGATCGAGATCGCCTCGGTCGTCAAGCGCTACGGCAGCTTCGAGGCCCTGCGCGGCGTTTCGCTCTCGATCCGAGAAGGCGAGTTCTTCGGGCTGCTCGGGCCCAACGGCGCCGGCAAGACCACGCTGATCTCGATCGTGGCCGGCCTCAGCCGGCCCGATTCCGGCGAGGTGCGGGTCATGGGGCACGAGGTGTCAGCCGACTATCGCGCCGCCCGCCGCGCCCTGGGCGTGGTGCCCCAGGAGCTGGTCTTCGATCCCTTCTTCACGGTCCGCGAGACGCTGCGGATCACGTCGGGCTACTACGGCATCCGCCGCAACGACGACTGGATCGACGAGATCCTCGCCCACCTCGACCTGAGCGGCAAGGCCGACTCGAACATGCGCGCGCTGTCGGGCGGCATGAAGCGGCGGGTCCTGGTGGCGCAGGCGCTGGTTCACCGGCCGCCGGTGATCGTGCTCGACGAGCCGACCGCGGGCGTCGACGTGGAGCTGCGCCAGACGCTGTGGCAGTTCATCCGCCGGCTGAACCGCGACGGGCACACGATCGTGCTGACCACGCACTATCTCGAGGAAGCGCAGGAGCTGTGCGGCCGGATCGCGATGCTCAAGCAGGGTCAGGTGGTGGCGCTCGACGACACCAGCGCGCTGCTGCGCCGCTTCGCCGGCGGCAGGCTGCAGCTCGCGCTGTCGGGCGCGCCCTTGCCGGAGGCGCTCGCGCCCCTGCGCCTCGACGAGGGCGGGCAGGCCGGTCAGCCCGCCGGCCCGTCTGGCGAGCCGGCGGGCCTGCCGCAGAAGCTCGCGTTGCGCGTCGACGACTACGCCGGGATCGAAGGCATCCTGGCCGCGCTGCGCGAGGGCGGCTGCCGCATCGACGAGATGGAACTGCAGCACGCCGACCTGGAAGACGTGTTCGTCCAGATCATGAAAGACAACCGCTGAAGGCCCGCGCCCGATGTCCATGGAACGCTTCTCCCCGGCCGGTTTCGCGACGCTGTTTCGCAAGGAGCTGCTGCGCTTCGCCAAGGTCAGCTTCCAGACGATCGCCTCGCCGGTCATGACCTCGATGCTGTACCTGCTGATCTTCGGCCACGTGCTCGAGGACCGGGTCCAGGTCTTCGAGAACGTCGGCTACACCTCGTTCCTGATCCCCGGCCTGGTCATGATGTCGGTGCTGCAGAACTCGTTCGCGAACACCTCGTCTTCGCTGATCCAGAGCAAGATCACCGGCAACATCGTCTTCGTGCTGCTGCCGCCGCTCTCGCACCTCGAGATCTTCGGCGCCTACGTGCTGGCGGCCATGGTGCGCGGCATGGTCGTGGGGCTGGGGGTGTTCGCGATCACCGCCTGGTTCGTCGACCTGAACTACCACGCGCCGGGCTGGATCCTGCTGTTCGCGCTGCTGGGCAGCGCGATCCTCGGTACAATGGGCCTGATCGGTGGGATCTGGGCCGACAAGTTCGACCAGATCGCCGCGTTCCAGAACTTCATCGTGATGCCGCTCACCTTCCTGGCCGGCGTCTTCTATTCGGTGAAGTCGCTGCCGGACTTCTGGCAGACGGTCTCCCACCTGAACCCGTTCTTCTACATGGTCGACGGCTTCCGCTACGGCTTCTTCGGCGTGTCCGACGTGCCGCCCGCGGTGAGCCTCGCGATCGTCGCCGTCACGCTCGCCGCCGTGTCGGCGCTGGCGCTGCAGATGCTGCGCTCGGGCTACAAGCTGCGGCACTGAAGCTTTCACGGATATCCGACATGCCGACTCCCGACGACCTGCGCGGCTGGATCGCCGCCGGACTCGAGTGCGACCGCCTCGAAGTCAGCGGCGATGGCCGCCACTTCGAGGCCCTGATCGTGTCGCCGCTGTTCGAGGGCAAGCGCCCGGTGCAGCGCCACCAGCTCGTCTACCGCGTGCTCGGCGAGCGCATGCGCGAGGAAGTCCACGCGCTGTCGATGAAGACCCTGACGCCCGACGAGTACGCGCGGGGCGACTGAGCATGGACCGCCTTCGCATCACCGGCGGCCTGCCGCTGCGCGGCGAGGTGCCGGTGTCCGGCGCCAAGAACGCCGCGCTGCCCATCCTCTGCGCGGCGCTGCTGGCGGCCGACACGCTCGAGATCGGCAACGTGCCGCGCCTGCACGACGTGGCCACCACGCTGAAGCTGCTCGGCCAGATGGGCGCGCGCTGCGAGCGCGACGGCGACCGGGTCTCGATCGATGCCTCGCCGGTGGTCACGCCCGAGGCTCGCTACGAGCTGGTGCGCACGATGCGCGCGTCGATCCTGGTGCTCGGCCCGCTGCTCGCCCGCTTCGGCGAGGCCCGGGTGGCCCTGCCCGGCGGCTGCGCGATCGGCCAGCGGCCGGTCGACCAGCACATCAAGGGCCTGCAGGCCATGGGTGCGCAGATCG
>MEEC01000197.1 GCA_001724315.1 Lautropia sp. SCN 70-15
GTCGAGCGCGGCGCCGGCCAGGTGCCCCGAGCGGACGGCCTCGATCAGGTCAGGCTCCACGACGTGCTCGCCGCGGGCCACGTTGATGAAGTAGGCGCCGCGGGGCAGCCTGGCCAGCATCGACGCATCGACGATGCCGGCGGTTGCCGGGGTCAACGGCAAGGCGCAGACCAGGATCTCGGACTCCGCGAGGAAGGCGTCGAGCTCGTCGGCCCCGAAGCTCGGGAACGGAAGCTCGGGCCGGCGGCGCGTGCTCCAGCCGCGCGGCTCGAATCCCAGCCCCGCCAGGGTCTGTGCGATCGTGGCGCCCACCGCGCCCACCCCCAGGATGCCGACGCGCTGCGTGGCGACCTCTACCGGAAAGCGGGTCCACGCCCGCTCGGCCTGCTGGCGGGCGTAGCGGCCGAAATCCCGCGCATGCCAGAGCGCCATCGTGGCCACATGCTGGGCGATGCCCAGGTTGACCAGCGGATCGACGATCCGGGTCACCGGCACCTGCGCAGGCAGGTCCGGCGTCATCAGCTTCTCGACGCCGGCCGCGTTGGCGCAGACCAGCTTCAGGTTCGGTAGGGTGGCCGCATAGCCAGGCCGGATCCGCCAGCCGAGGATCGCGTCGATCTCGGCCGGGTCGGCGTCCTCGCGGCGCTCGATGCATCGGATGTCGGGGGCGATCTCGCGGATCTTGTTCGCCACCGCTTCGGGGGGCGTGGGCTTGGTCAGCAGCAGGACGGCCATCGGGCGATGCGGGTCGGATCGTAACGGTGCGATCATATCGGCTCGCTGCGCCACCGCCGGCCGCCAGGGTCCGTTTCGGGCCCCCGCGGCGCCCGTGAGCGCCTCACGCAAGGCACAACACTGGAGTCGGAATGAAGGTATCGAAGATCGGCGTCGTCGGCCTCGGCGCCATGGGAATCGGCGTGGCCCGTTCGCTGCTGCGCAAGCGCTTCGAGGTGCACGCCTGCGACGTGCGCCCGCAGGTGCTCGAGCAGGTCGCGGCCGAGGGCGCGCACGCCCATGCCACGCCGGCTTCGCTCGCGGCCAGGGTCGATGCGCTGATCGTGCTGGTGGTCAACGCCGACCAGACCGAGACGGTGCTGTTCGGCGAGAACGGCGCCGCAAGCACGCTGAAGCCCGGCGGCATCGTGATGGCCTCGAGCACCGTGCCGCCGCACTATGCCGAGGAGCTCGGGGCGCGGCTGGCCAAGGGCGGCTTCGCGATACTCGACGCCCCGGTCTCGGGCGGCGCGGCCCGCGCGGCCTCGGGAGAGATGACCGTGATGGCTTCGGGCGCGCCCGAAGTCTTCGAGGCGATGGCCGAAGTGCTCGACGCGGTGGCGGCCAAGGTCTACCGCCTGGGCGACGCGCCCGGCATGGGCTCGAAGGTCAAGATGATCAACCAGCTGCTGGCGGGCGTGCACATCGCCGCGGCGACCGAGGCGATGGCGCTGGGCATTCGCGCCGGCATCGACCCCGACACGCTCTACGAGGTCATCTCGAACAGCGCGGGCAACAGCTGGATGTTCAGCAATCGCGTGCCGCACATCCTGGCCGGCGACTACACGCCGCTGTCGGCGGTCAACATCTTCGTGAAGGACCTCGGCATCGTGCTCGATTCCGCGCGCAAGATGACCTTCCCGCTGCCGCTCACCTCGTCGGCCCTGCAGATGTTCATCGCGACCAGCGCCTCCGGCCTGGGCGGCGAGGACGACTCCGCCGTCATCAAGATGTTCCAGCGGCTCACCGGCATCGACCTGCCGGAACCGAAGAAGGAAGGCTGACCATGCTCCTGGGCTGCATCGCCGACGACTTCACCGGCGCGACCGATCTCGCCAACAACCTGGTTCGCGCGGGCATGCGCACCGTGCAGACCATCGGCGTGCCCGACGCGTCGCTGAAATTCGACGCCGACGCGGTGGTCGTGGCGCTGAAGTCGCGCACGATAGCCCCCGCCGACGCGGTGGCGCAATCGCTGGCCGCGCTGGCCTGGCTGCGCGAGGCCGGCTGCCGGCAGTTCTACTTCAAGTACTGCTCCACCTTCGATTCCACCGACCGCGGCAACATCGGCCCGGTCACCGATGCGCTGATGGACGCGCTGGGCACCGACTTCACGATCGCCTGCCCGGCCTTCCCCGCAGCCGGCCGCACGATCTTCCGCGGCCACCTGTTCGTGGGCGACCTGCTGCTGTCGGACTCCGGCATGCGCGACCACCCGCTCACGCCGATGACCGACGCGAACCTGGTTCGCGTGCTGCAGCGGCAAAGCGCGAAGAAGGTCGGGCTGCTGCGCTACGACACGCTTGCGCAGGGAGTCGAGGCCAGCCGGGCCGCCATCGCGAAGCTGCGCGCCGACGGCGTGGGCATCGCGATCGTGGACGCCACCAGCGACGCCGATCTGATGACCATGGGCGAGGCCTTCGCCGAGCTGCCGCTGGTCACCGCCGGCTCCGGCGTGGCGATCGGCCTGCCGCAGAACTTCCGCCGCGCGGGGCTGCTGCCGGCCGAGCCGGTGGCGCCCGCGCTCCCCAAGATCGCCGGACCCGCGGTGGTGCTGTCCGGAAGCTGCTCGCAGGCCACGCTCGCCCAGGTGGCCGCGTGGCGCGGATCGCGGCCCGCCTACCAGGTCGACGCGATGCGGGTGGCGCGCGGCGAGCCGGTCGCCGCCGAAGCCGCCGCCTTCGCGCGCGAGGCGCAGGCCCGCGGCGAGACCGCCCTGATCTACGCCAGCGCCTCGCCCGACGAGGTGCGCGCGGTCCAGCAGCAACTCGGCCGCGACGAGGCCGGCGCGATGATCGAGCGCACGCTCGCCGAGGTCGCCCGCGCGATGCGCGCGGCCGGCACTCGCCGCTTCGTGGTCGCCGGCGGCGAGACCTCGGGCGCGGTGGTCCAGGCGCTCGACGTGAAGGCCTTGCGGATCGGCCCGCAAATCGACCCCGGCGTGCCCTGGACCGAAACCGTGGAGCACGAGCCGGTCGCGCTCACGCTGAAGTCGGGCAACTTCGGCGCGGTCGATTTCTTCGCGAAGTCGCTCGCCCTGCTGGACGCCTGAAATGAGCGCCGAAGAATCCCGCCTGCGCGAAGACCTCTGCCGCCTCGGACGCTCGATGTTCTCGCGCGGCCTGACCCACGGTTCGACCGGGAACCTGAGCGTGCGCCTGCCTGACGGCAGCTACCTGATGACGCCCACCGGATCGAACCTCGGCGAGCTCGACCCGGCCCGGCTGTCGAAGCTCGACTCGAAGGGCTCGCACCTGGACGGCGACAAGCCGACCAAGGAGAGCTTCCTGCACATCGCAATGTACGAGGAGCGCGCACGCAGCGCGGCGGTGGTCCACCTGCACTCCACCTGGTCGACCGCGGTGTCGGTGCTGGAGGACGTGGACCCGGAAGACGTGCTGCCGCCGCTCACCGCCTACTACGTGATGCGGATCGGCACGCTGCCGCTGGTGCCCTATTTCGCGCCCGGCGACATGAACCTCGCGCAGGCGGTGCGCCGCTTCGCCGGCCGCCACCACGCGGTGCTGCTGGCCAATCATGGCCCGGTGGTGGCCGGCAGCAGCCTGTCGGCCGCCGCCGACGCGATCGAGGAGCTCGAGGCCACCGCCAGATTGCACCTCACGCTGCACGGGCGGGCCTGCCGCTGCCTGACGCCCGAGCAGGTGGCGGAACTGAAGTCGAAGTTCCCGGCTCAGGCCTGACGCGCTGCGCGTGTCTCACGCATAGCGCCGCGCGATCGTCTCGGCCACGCAGACCGGCTTGTCCGAGCCCTTGCGCTCGATCGTGACCTCGGGGGTCATCTGCACGCCGCCGTCGGGGAGCTCGTCGAAGGCCTTCAGGCGGATGCGCGCGCGCAGCTCGCTGCCAACCGGCACCGGCGAGGTGAAGCGCACGCGGTTCAGGCCGTAGTTGACGCCCATCTTCACGTCGCGGATGTCCACCGAGGACTCGAGGAACAGCGGCAGCATCGACAGCGTGAGGAAGCCGTGCGCGATCGTCTTGCCGAAAGGCCCCTGCGCCGCGCGCTCCGGGTCCACGTGGATCCACTGGTGATCGCCGGTGGCCTCGGCGAAGGTGTCGATCCGCTCCTGCGTGATCGGGAACCAGTCGCTGGTGGCCAGCTCCTCGCCGACCAGCGCCTTCAGATCGGCCAGCTTCTCGAAAACTCGCATTCTTCCCCCTGTGTCGATGTTCGTCGGGGCGCGTCGTCACGCCCTAGTTCTTGGTGCCGAAGATCCGGTCGCCCGCGTCGCCCAGCCCCGGCACGATGTAGGCATCGTCGTTGAGCCGCGCGTCGAGCGCGGCCACGTAGACCGGCACCTGCGGATGCGCGTCCTGGAAGACCTGCACGCCCTCGGGCGCGGCCACCAGGGCCAGGTAGCGGATGGCGTCGGGCGCCACGCCGCGATCGATCAGCATCTGCACTGCGTGCAACGCCGAATAGCCGGTGGCCAGCATCGGGTCGCAGACGATGAAGAGCCGCCCCTCGGGCTCGGGCAGGCGCACGTAGTACTCCACCGGCCGGTTGTCCTCGCCGCGGTACAGCCCGATGTGACCCTCGCGCGCCGACGGGATCAGCTCGAGCAGGCCGTCGGCCATGCCCAGGCCCGCGCGCAGCACCGGCACGATCGCGACCTTCTTGCCCGCGATCACCGGCGCATCCATCGGCTCGAGCGGCGTATCGATGGCCCGGGTGGTCAGCGGCAGGTCGCGCGTGATCTCGTAGCCCATCAGCAGCGTGATCTCGCGCAGCAGCTCGCGGAAGGTGCGCGTGGACGTGGTCCGGTCGCGCATGTGCGACAGCTTGTGCTGGATCAGCGGGTGATCGATGATGAAAAGTTTCGGAAATCGTGGATCCTGGCGCATCGCGGTGTCGCTCGTGGCGTGATCGGGGCGGCGCGCGCGCATCGCGCGGCGCTTCGAAACGGAAGGCCGCTGCCGCCCGGAGGGCGACGTTACCATGATGCCCCCGCACACACACGGACAAGGAGAAGACGAATGGACGACATCAAGGGCAAGGTCGCGCTGGTCACCGGCGGCTCCACCGGCATCGGCGCCGCGGTCGCGCGCGAGTTCGGCCGCCTGGGCGCCAAGGTCGGCGTGCACTACAACAGCAGCCGCGATGCCGCCGAGAAGGTGGCCGACGAGATCCGCGCCGCCGGCGGCGAGGCCTTCACCGTGAAGGCCGACGGGCTCGACACCGCGCAGATGAAGGCGGCGGTCGAGGCCACGGTCGCGAAGTTCGGGCGCATCGACGTGCTGGTCAACAACGCCGGCGCGCTGGTCAAGCGCGTGCCGGTCGAGGCCACCGACGACGCCTTCTTCGACGAAGTGCTGCACCTGAACGGCCGCTCCGCCTGGATGGCCACCGCCGCGGCCGTGCCCCACATGCGCAAGCAGGGCGGCGGCAACGTGATCTTCGTGACCTCGGTCGCGGCCCGCCACG
>MEEC01000198.1 GCA_001724315.1 Lautropia sp. SCN 70-15
TGCCGCGCGGCATCTGCACGATCGACAGCAGCGAATCCTCGCCGCGCAGGTACTTCGACGGCACCGGCACGCCCAGCACCGGCACCGTGGTCTTGGACGCGATCATGCCCGGCAGGTGGGCCGCGCCGCCGGCGCCGGCAACGATGGCGCGCAGCCCGCGGCCGCGCGCCTGCTCGGCGTAGGCGAACATGTCGTCGGGCATCCGGTGGGCCGACACGACGCGCGCCTCGTGCGGCACGCCGAATTCCCTGAGCACCGCGACCGCGTGCTGCATCACGTCCCAGTCGCTGCTCGAGCCCATCACCACGCCTACCAGCGGAGCGTCCATCTCAGTCTTCCAGTTCGATGCCGGTGAGACGCCGCAGCGCCTCGCGATACTTGGCCGCGGTGCGCGCGATCACGTCGGCGGGCAGGCTGGGCGGCGGCGGGCGCTTGTTCCACCCGGGCACCGTTTCGAGCCAGTCGCGGACGAACTGCTTGTCGAAGGACGGCGGCGAGATGCCGGGCCGCCATTCGTCCGCCGGCCAGAAGCGCGAGGAATCGGCGGTGAGCACCTCGTCCATCAGGTGCAGCGTGCCCTGGTCGTCGAGGCCGAACTCGAACTTGGTGTCGGCGATGATGATGCCGCGGGTGGCCGCGTACTCCGAGGCCCGGCGATAGAGCTCGAGGCTGATCGTGCGGATCCGCTCGGCCAGTTCGCCGCCGATGCGCGCGGCCATGTCGTCGAAGCCGATGTTCTCGTCGTGCTCGCCCAGCTCGGCCTTGGCCGCCGGCGTGAAGATCGGCTCGGGCAGCTTGTCGGCCATCCGCAATCCGGGCGGCAGCGCGATGCCGCACACGGCGCCGGTGGCCTGGTAGTCCTTCCAGCCCGAGCCGATGATGTAGCCGCGCACCACCGCCTCGACCAGGATCGGCTTCAGTCGCTTGACCACCATGGAACGGTCACGGACCTGCTCGCGCTCGTCGGGCGCGACCACGGTCTCGGGGTCGACGCCGGTCAGGTGGTTGGGCACCACGTCGGCCAGGCGATCGAACCAGAACAGGGCCATCCGGTTGAGCACCCGGCCCTTGTCGGGAATCGGCTCCGACATGATCACGTCGAAGGCCGACAGGCGATCGGTGGTCACGATCAGCAGCTTGTCGTTGCCGACCGCGTAGTTGTCGCGGACCTTGCCGCGCGAGAGCAGCGGCAGCGAATGAAGCGAGGACTGGTGGACGACGGCCGCCATCGGTACGGCTCCGGCAAAAACCGCTATTTTGCCTGATCGCCCCGCGGCGGCCTCGAAGCGGCGGGGCTTGCCCGCCCGATCAGCGCAGCCCCTTCAGCCAGCCGAGACCCTCGCTGGTGCCGGCCCGCGGCCGGTACTCGCACCCGATCCAGCCTTCGTAGCCCAGCTCGTCGAGCAGCGCGAACAGGTACGGGTAGTTGAGCTCGCCCAGGTCCGGCTCGTGCCGCTCGGGCACGCCGGCGATCTGGACGTGGCCCACCCCCGAAAGGTGCTTGCGGATCTTCATCGCGAGGTCGCCCTCGACGATCTGGCAGTGATAGAGGTCCATCTGGACCTTCAGGTTGGGCTCGCCGACCTCGGCGATCACCGCGTGCGCGTCGGCCTGGGTGTTCAGCAGGAAGCCGGGGATGTCGCGCGTGTTGATCGGCTCGATCAGGCCGGTCAGGCCGTAGGCCGCCAACCGCTTCGCCGCGCGGCGCAGGTTCGCCACGTAGGTCGCGCGCTGCTCGGCGCGGCGCGATTCGTCCGCGACCAGCCCGGCCATCAGGTGGATGCGCGGGCACTCGAGCGCCTGGGCGTAGTCGATCGCCTTGTCGAGCCCCTCGTCGAATTCGCGCTCGCGGCCCGGCAGGCTGGCCACGCCCTTCTCGCCGGCGGCCCAATCGCCGGGAGGCGCATTGAACAGCACCTGCTTCAGGCCGGCGCCGCGCAGCGCGGCAGCGACCTCGGAGGCCGGGTGGTCGTACGGAAACAGGAACTCGACTGCCTCGAAGCCGTCACTGGCCGCCGCCGCGAAGCGTTGCAGGAAGGCGTGCTCGTTGTACATCATCGAGAGGTTGGCGGCGAAACGAGGCATGACGGCTCCGGGAACGTGGATCTGTTGCCGCAATCTTAGGGCCAAAACCGGGGCGACACCCGACATCGCCGCGGGGAAACCCGACATCGCGCCACCGGCTTTGCGGGTCGGGATCCGGCGAAGCGCGATGATTCCCGGGCGTCCCAGCCCCACCGGAAAGCCCGATGCCGATGTCCGCCTCACCGCCCGCCCCGGCCCGCGCGCTGGTCCGGCTTCTGGTCGCCGCCAGCCTTGCGGCGCCGGTCGCGACCTTCGCGCAGCCGGCGATGCCGATCGCCGACATGCACCTGCACTACAGCCACGACGCGGTGGCCTCGGTGCCGGCCGACGACGTGATCGGACTGATGCGCCAGGCCGGGCTGCGCCGGGCGCTGGTGTCGAGCTCCGACGACGCCGGCACGCAGAAGCTCCTGGAACTCGCGCCCGATATCGTGGTGCCCAGCCTGCGCCCCTACCGCTCGCGCGGCGAGATCGGGACCTGGTTCCGCGACCCGACCGTGATCGACTATCTCGAGCAGCGACTGGCGCGCCATCGCTACGCGGCGATCGGCGAGTTCCACCTGTACGGCGCCGACGCCGACCTGCCGGTCCCCGCCGCGATGGTCGCGCTGGCCCGGCGCAAGGACCTCATCCTGCACGCCCACTCCGACGCCGACGCGGTCAAGCGGCTGTTCCGGCAGTGGCCGGAGGCGCGCATCGTCTGGGCCCACGCCGGATTCGACTCGCCGGAAAACGTTCGCGAGATGCTGCGCGCGCACCCGAAGCTGTGGGCGGATCTCGCCTTCCGCAGCGACCACGCGTCGGGCGAGCGGATCGACCCGGGCTGGCGCGAGGCCTTCCTCGAGTTCCCCGAGCGCTTCATGGTCGGCACCGACACCTTCACGCCCGAGCGGCTGTTCTACATCCCCCAGCACGCCGCGTGGGCGCGGAGCTGGCTCGCCACGCTGCCGGCCGAGGTGGCCGAGCGGATCGCCTGGCGCAACGCCGAGTCCCTGCTCGCCGCGGCCTGGCCTGCCGGCGGGTCCGCGCCCGCGGCCGGAAATCCCGAGCCCCCTTCCTGCGCGCAGGCGGGGAACGGCGTGCGCAGCCTGCAGGGCAAGGCGGCGCGGCTGGTCTACCGGACCGAGCCCGCCGAGATCGCACTCGGCGAGCCCTTCCGCCTGCTGGCCAGGCTCTGCCCCGGAGCCGAGGCGCGTGCCGGCGTACGGACCAAAGCGGGCGCCGACTCGGGCGCCGGCGCCCGCCTCAGCGTCGACGCCACGATGCCCGAGCACCGTCATGGCATGAACTACACACCCCGCCTCGCGCAAAGCCCGGACGGCCTGGTCGCCGACGGCCTGCTCTTCCACATGGCCGGACGCTGGCAGCTGGTGGTGGAGGCGCGGGAAGGCGATGCCGTCGAGCGCTTCGCCGACGACATCGTGATTCGCTGAGCCGCGCCCGCATGCCGCGCCGCGCCGTGCCGGCCGGGCTCGCGAGGCTGCTCGTCGCGCTCGCGCCGCTGCTGCCCGCGCACGCACAGGCGGACGGCGGCATCGCGGCCGGGTTCACCGAAGCCGAGATCGCCACGATCCTCTCGCACGGCCCCTGGCCGCCCGAGCCACGCCGCGACCCGACGAACCGCCTGTCGGGCGACCCCGATGCCATCGCGCTGGGACGCGAGCTCTTCTTCGACCCGGGCCTGTCGCGCGACGGACGGATCTCCTGCGCGAGCTGCCACGACCCCGCGAAGGGGTTCACTGACGGGCTGCCGCGCGCGCAGGGGCTCGGGCGCCACGACCGGAACACGCAGGGCCTGCGCGACCTGGGCCTTCAGCACTGGTTCGGCTGGGACGGCGGCGCCGACAGCCTGTGGGCGGCCTCCATCCGGCCCATGCTCTCGCCGATCGAGATGGGCGCGGACGCCGCCGGTGTCGCGGCTCGGCTTCGCGAGCGCCCCGACCCGGCCGGTCGCGTGGCCGCCCGGCTTCCGCAGGAGGTGCCAGCTTCGGACGAGGCCCTGCTGGTCTACGCCGGCAAGGCCATCGCCGCCTGGCTGGAAACCCTCGTGTCGCCGCGAACGCCCTTCGACGGCTTCCGCGATGCGCTGGCCCGCGGCGACGATGCAGCGATGCGCACCTACCCGGCGCCCGCCCTTCGCGGCCTGAAGCTCTTCACCGGCCGCGGCAACTGCTCGGTCTGCCACGCCGGCCCCGCCTTCAGCAACGGCGAGTTCCACGACATCGGCCGCCCCTTCCTCGTCGAGCGCGGCCGCGTGGACCCGGGCAGGCACGCCGGCATCCGCCGGCTGAAGACCGACCCCCACAACCTGACCGGACGCTGGAACGACCAGCCGCCCGCCGAAGGGCCCGCCGACGCGTCGCTGCGCTCCCACACCGTGGCGCTGCAGCACCGTAACTGGGGCGAGTGGAAGACGCCCACGCTGCGCGGCCTGCCCGCCACCGCGCCCTACACCCACGACGGCAGCCTGGCCACGCTGCGCGACGTGGTCAGGCATTATTCGGAGCTCGACCTCGACCGCCTGCACGCCGACGGCGAAGCGCTGCTGAAGCCGCTGAAGCTGAGCGACGCGGAGATCGACGATCTGGTCGCCTTCCTCGAATCGCTGGGCGCGCCAGTCGGGCGCACGGCCGCGGCGAAGGCCGGCGACGAACAAGGACAGGAGAAGAAGGAATGATCAGCGAACTCGTCAGCTTCGCGCTGCCGGCCGGCATGAGCCGCGAAGAGGTGATCGAAGGCATGCGCGAGGTCGCGCCCAACTGGCGGCGCAACCCGGACCTGATCCGCAAGACCTTCCTCTACGACCCCGAGGCCGGCCAGACCGGCGCGCTCTACCTGTGGCCGAACCGCGAGGCCGCCGAGCGCGCCCACGACCAGCCCTGGCGCGAGCGCATCCGCGCGAAGTACGGCAGCGAGCCCACGATCCGCTATTACGAGACGCCGCTGGTGGTGGACAACGCCCTCGGCGCCATCATCGACGCCTGAGGGTCTGCGGGCGGGCTCGGGCTCCATGTCTTGGCTCGGGCTCCGTGTCTTTTCTCCGTCCCGAGGCGCTGTCCGCTTCGCGGAAACGCTTGGTCGCGCGGACGTTCAGCCCCGTCGCGGAACGCAACTCAGCCCGCCTGCGGCGGGCTTCAGACAGCGTTCCGCTCGCGCTTCGCGCGCCGGGTCTTCACTGCGCTCCCGCGCCAGCGCCAAAGGCCCCGCAAAACCGCACCGCCTCCGGCCCGGCGAAGCAGGACGACACTCGTCTCGCGAAAATCCGTCAAGCTCTTCGCGTGCGTCGAATGAACCCGCGGCACGGCGTGCTGCGGCGTTGGTGCCGGTGCCGGCCACCTCTAGCGGGATCGG
>MEEC01000199.1 GCA_001724315.1 Lautropia sp. SCN 70-15
CACCGGCGGTGGCGCCGCCGCCGGCGATCCCGGTGGCCTCGGGCCTTCCGCTGACCGCCCCCTTCGACTGGCTGGCCGCCGGCTGGCAGGACTTTCGCGCCACCGGCTTTCGCGGCGCCTTCTACGGCCTGGTCTTCGCGCTGATGGGGCTGGCGATCTTCACGATCTACGAGACCCGCTGGCAGCTCACGATGGGCCTCACGGCCGGGTTCTTCCTGCTGGGCCCCTTCGTCTGCACGGGCCTCTACGAGCTGTCGCGCCAGCGCGAGCGGGGCGAGGCGCCCAGCCTGCCCGCGTCGATGACCTGCTGGAAGCGAAACCTCGGCGCCATCGGTTTCTTCGCCGCGATCCTGACCTTCCTGATGATCGTCTGGGCCCGGGTCTCGGTGGTGCTGTTCGCACTGGCCTCGACCACCGAGTTCCCGACCATGCGCAGCATGATCGGGCAGATCGTCTCGCCGACCAACCTCGAGTTCCTGCTGCTGTGGACTGCGGTCGGCTTCGTGTTCGCGTCGCTGGTGTTCGCGATCTCGGTGGTGTCGGTGCCGCTCATGCTCGACCGCCGCAGCGACACCATGATGTCGATCTTCTCGAGCGCCCGCGCGCTGGCCACCAACCCCGGCCCGGTCTACCTGTGGGCGCTGCTGATCGTGGCGATCATCGGCGCGAGCCTGCTGCTGTGGTTCGGCCTGCTGATCGTGACCGCGCCGCTGATCGGCCACGCCACCTGGCACGCCTATCGGGCGCTGATCCGCTGAAGGCCCGCCGGCGCGCGGCCGCCGTCGGCGCTCGGGCCCCGGCTAGCCCTTCCCGCCGGTCAGGCGGCCATGCACCCAGGCGCCGGCAAGCATGGCCGCCACCGAGATCAGCAGCTCCCACTGCCCGGCGCCCAGGCCCGCGATCGCCGGGCCCGGGCACACGCCCGAAATGCCCCAGCCCACGCCGAAGATCGCCGCGCCGACGATCGTGCTGCGATTCAGCTCGGACGGATGCTTGCCGAAGCTCGCGCCGAACAGCGGCTTCGACAGGAGCTTCGGCACGAAGCGGTAGGCGAAGAAGGTCACGACCACCGCGCCGCCCAGCACCAGCATGAGGCCGAAGTCCTGCCAGCGCAGGAAGGACAGCACCACCTCCGGCCGGATCATCGTCGAGAGCGCCAGCCCGAAGCCGAAGAGCGCGCCGCTCGCCAGCACCATCAGCCATCCCATCGGTTTCATGTCAGCGCCCCCCGACCATCAGGACCAGCCGCGCGGTGATCATCGCGGTGGCCAGGAAGGTGAGCACCGCCAGCATCGACGGCACCTGCAGCGAGCCCATGCCGCAGATGCCGTGACCCGAGGTGCAGCCGTTGGACATGCGCGCGCCGAAGCCGGCAACGAAGCCGCCGACGGCCAGCTGCCACCACGGGATCGAGACCCGGTAGCCGGAGTCCTGCCCGGCCACCAGCCACCAGATCGCGACCCCGAGGATCAGTCCGGCGGCATAGACCAGCCGCCAGGCCCGGCTGTCCACGAAGCGCGCCTGCGAAAAGAAGGGCAGCCGCGACACGAAGGACCAGGTCGAAGTGAACACGGTGCTCATGCCGCCGATCAGGCCGGTGCTCAGGAACAGCAGCGAGACGCCCAGGCCGATGATCAGGCCACCGGCCAGGTAGTGGGCCGTGCCCAGGGGAAACAGCGCTTCCATGGCGGCGCTCAGCGGATGAACTGGTCGATGTAGTCGGCGCCCAGGCCGACCTTCGTGTAGTGCGCCCGGCACTTGTCGATCCGGGTGAACACGTCGTCGTAGCCGGTGGTGTTGCCGTCGGGATCGACGTAGATCATTGCGCCGTTCACCTGGAAGAAGGTGATCATCTCCTCGACGTGCGGGTCGACGACCAGCGTGTGGGTCTCGCCCGGCGACTCGTACACGTAGCCGCCCTCGCGCGCGACCCAGTCGTGCTCGAGATAGCGCCACTCGCCCTTAAGCACGAAGCCGTGCACCGGCTGCGGATGCCGGTGACGCGACAGCACCCCCGACTTGCGCACGCGCAGCAGGTTCATCCAGTAGCCGCGGGTGACCGACATGCACAGCGGCCGGAACCAGACGTTCTCCTCGACCGGGACCCAGATCCGCTCGTCGGTGGGAACGGCATTCGGGACGACGAGCTCGGGCGGCGACTCGGCCGGCTGCGGATGTCGGTAGGCGACCCACTTTTCGTTGCTCATCGCTTGCACTCCCCGTTGAATGTCGAACCCTGGATTGTATCGAGGCCGTCCCGGGCCGGATGCCCCGCCAGGCGAGTCGGCGACCCTCGCGGGAAGGGTGTCGTCCGTGCTAAGTTGGCCGGAATCGCCGGACAACCGGAGTGGTCCGCGCATGCGAAGGGTTCCGCTCTACAGCCATTCGAGCCGAACGCGCCCGGCCGGGGCCCTCCCGGCGCAGGCGCCCGGCCGCGCCACGCCCGGCCCCGGGAGCGCGGCAGCGACCGGCGGGCCTTCGCGGGCGGCTGGCGAGTCGCCCTCGCCCACACCCGGAGCACCGCCCGGACGCCTCGCGCGGTTTCGCGCGGGCCTGGCCCGGCATGCCGCCAGGCTGCGACCGCTCGCCACCGCCGCGCTGGTCGTCGCGGTGGCCGCGCTCACCGTGCGCCTGCTCGCCGAGCCGCCCCTCACCCAGCGCGACATCGATGCCGCGGTCGCCCACGCGCTCGAGACGCATCCGCCGGCTCCGCCCGCCGCCAGGGCCTGGGAAGCGATCGCGCCGTCGGTGGTCCGCGTGCGGGCGCTCGACAAGGACTCCGCGGCCAACGACGAGGCCGAAGGCAACGTCGGCAGCGGCGTGGTGATCGTCGACGACGGCACGATCCTGACCAATCTCCACGTGGTGGCCGGCGCCGAGCGCATCCGGGTGGAGTTCTTCGACGGCCACGTGTCCGACGCCCGCGTGATCGCGCTGGAGCCCGCGCAGGATCTCGCCGTGCTGCGCGCGAAATCCATCCCCGACGACCTGAAGCCGGCCACGATGACGTCGACCCGGAACCTGGCCGTGGGCGCCCAGGTGATCGCCGTCGGATTCCCGTTCGGCATCGGCCCCACGGTCACGTCGGGCGTCGTGTCGGGCCTGCGCCGCGAGTTCCGCTCGCCGGAGGGCAAGCGCATGCTGACCGACCTGATCCAGTTCGACGCGGCCGCCAACCCCGGCAACTCGGGCGGGCCGCTGGTCACCGTCGACGGCGAGGTCGTCGGCATCGTCACCGCGATCATGAACCCCACCGAACAGCGGGTCTTCGTGGGCATCGGCTTTGCCGTGCCCATCGAGACGGCGGCGATGTCGGTCGGCATGTCGCCGTTCTGAATCCCGCAGGAGGCAAGGCCGCGCATGGAATCGTCACCGATGGACATCGATCGCGACGGCGAAGCGATCGCCGAGCTGATGCGCCGCGTGCTCTTCGAGGTCAAGCGCGTGGTGGTCGGCCAGGACCACTTCCTCGAGCGCGTGATGGTCGCGATGCTGGCCCAGGGCCACCTGCTGGTCGAAGGCGTGCCGGGGCTGGCCAAGACCCTTACCGTCAAGACGCTCGCCCGCACCATTCGCGGCGGCTTCAAGCGGATCCAGTTCACGCCCGACCTGGTGCCGGCGGACCTGATCGGCACCCGCATCTGGAACCAGCGCACCGGCGAGTTCGCGACCTCGCTCGGGCCGGTGTTCACCAACCTGCTGCTGGCCGACGAGATCAACCGGGCCCCCGCCAAGGTGCAGAGCGCGCTGCTCGAGGTCATGCAGGAACGGCAGGTCACGATCGCGGGCCAGGCCCACCACGTGCCCGAGCCCTTCCTGGTCATGGCCACCCAGAACCCGATCGAGACCGAGGGCACCTATCCGCTGCCCGAGGCGCAGGTGGACCGCTTCATGATGAAGGTGCTGGTCGGCTACCCCAGCGACGAGGAGGAGTTCGTCATCGTGCAGCGGGTCACCGGACCGGAGATCGCGGTCGGCTCGGTCTGCTCCACCGAGCAGCTCGGCGCGCTGCAGCGCCAGTGCCGCCGCATCTACGTGGATCCCTCGCTGATCCAGCACGCGGTGAGGCTGGTCGCCGCGACCCGCGAGCCGGCGCGCTTCGGGCTGGCCGACCAGGCGCGCTTCGTGACCTTCGGCGCGAGCCCGCGCGCCACGATCGCGCTGATCGAGGGCGCCCGCGCGCTGGCCTGCCTGCGCGGACGCCGCTACGTGCTGCCCGAGGACCTCACCGATCTCGTGCCCGACGTGCTGCGCCACCGGATCGTGCTGTCCTACGAGGCGCTCGCCGAGGGCGTGGACGCCGACGCGCTGGTCCGCCGGATCATGAAGCAGCTGCCGGCGCCCGAGAAGCCGCTGGAATCCCATGTGGACCTCGCCGAACAGGCCTGAGGCCGCGCTCGCCGCGGCCGGGACACGTGAGGCCGCGCACGCCGCGGCCGGGGCACGTGACGCCGCGCTCGCCGCGGCCGGGACACGCAACGCCGCGCACGCCGAGGGTGTGCTGCGCCGCCTCGAGTGGACCGTCATCCGCCGGCTCGACGGCCAGCTGCAGGGCGACTTCCGCACCCTGTTCCGCGGCGCCGGCATGGACCTGGCCGACCTGCGCGAGTACCAGCACCACGACGACGTCAGGCACATCGACTGGAACGTGACCGCGCGGCTCGACACGCCCCACGTGCGCCAGTTCACCGAATCGCGCGAGATCGACGCCTGGTTCCTGCTCGACCTGAGCGCCTCGGTCGACTTCGGCTCCGGGCCGAGCAGCAAGCTCGACATGGCCCGGGACTTCACCGCGGTGCTGGCGCGGCTGCTCGCGCGGCACGGCAACCGCGTCGGCGCCACCCTCTACGGCGCCGGCGTCGAGGCCACGCTGCCGGCCCGGGGCGGCCGCGCCCAGGTCCTGGGCCTGCTGCACCGGATCGCCACGCGCCCGCCGCCCGCGCGGCCTCACCCGACCGACCTGGCCGAGCTGTTCCGGCGCGCCGACGACGCGATCCGCCGCCGCTCGCTGGTCTTCGTGGTGTCCGACTTCCAGAGCCTGCCCGGCTGGCACGACGCGCTGGGCCGCCTGGCGGTCCGGCACGAGGTGGTGGCGGTTCGCGTCGTCGACCCGCTGGAGCGCGAGCTGCCCGACCTGGGCGTCGTCACGATCCAGGATGCCGAGACCGGCGAGCAGCTGCAGGTCGACACCCACGACCGGGGCTTTCGCAGGCGCTTCGCCGAGGCCGCGGCCCGGCGCGAGACCGCCCTCCAGGAAGCCTTCGCGCGCGCCGGCGTCGACGTGCTGGAGCTGGCCACCGACGATGACCTGGCGGACGCGGTGCTGCGCTTTGCCCGGCTGCGCCGCCTGCGCAACCGGCTGGGCGCCGGAGGCGCGCGATGAGCTTCCTCTGGCCGCGCCTGCTGCCGCTGCTCGTCCTGGTGCCCTTG
>MEEC01000200.1 GCA_001724315.1 Lautropia sp. SCN 70-15
AGGCGATGCCGCCGGTGGCGCGACCGCGGGACGCGCGGCTGCAGGGGGCGTGGCGGCAGGGGGCGTGGCGGCTGGCGGCGCTGCGTCAGGGCGAGCCGGCCGCGGCTTGTCGATGGTGCCGTAGCGCTTCTCGAACTCGGCCGCCCGCTCGCGCAACCACTGCGCCTCGGCCTTCTCGCCGTGGGCCTCCATGTACTCGGCCGCGCCGTAGCCGGCCTCGTTGCGCTGGGTCGGGTCGGCGCCGGCCTCGACCAGCACGCGCACAGCGTTCGTGTGCTTCTGGCGCGCCGCCATCATCAGCGGCGTGGTCCGGTTCGGCGACTGGGCGTCGATGTAGGCGTTCTCGTCGAGCAGGAAGGCGATGACCGGAACGTGGCCGCCCGCCGCCGCGTAGTGCAGCGGCGTCCATCCCGGCCGGTTGACCTCGGCGCCGCGCTTGACCAGCAGTTTCACGCTCTCCAGGTCGCCCTGCAGGGCCACCAGCATCAGCGCGGTCTCGTCGCGGGCGTTGGTGGCGTCGATCCGGGTGCCCGACAGTTGCGCCAGATAGGCAAGCGCCTTCGGCGAGCGCTCGCGGGCCGCCACCACGATTGCCGGGCCGTGCTCGGGATGCCTGGCGTTCGCGCTGGCCCCGCGCAGCATCTCGGTCTGCATGGCCTTGACGTCGTCGAGGCGGATCGCGTCCCAGAAGTCCTGCGGCGCGGCGGAGGCCCGTGTGGACTGCGCCCGCGCCGCCTCGGGCGCAAGCGCCAGCCCGCCGAGGCACGCGACGGCCAGCAGCAGCGCCAGGGCCGTCCCGGCAGCACCGCGAAGCCTCCGGCGCCGCTTCACGCCGCCCGAATCCGCGCTCGAAAACTCAAGAATCGACATCAACATCTCAGTCCAGAATCTTGAAAAGATTGAGATAATTCTCGGTCGTTCTATCGGCGACCTGCGCCAACGGCAAGCCCTTGATCTCGGCGATCCGCTCGGCGACGTGCCGCACGAAGGCCGGCTCGTTGGTCTTGCCGCGGAACGGCACCGGCGCCAGGTAGGGCGAGTCGGTCTCGATCAGCAGCCGTTCGATCGGCACCCGGGCCGCCACCTCGCGCAGCGGCTCGGCGTTGCGGAAGGTCACGATGCCCGAGAACGACACGTAGAAGCCGATGTCCAGGGCGGCTTTCGCGGTTTCCCAGTCTTCGGTGAAGCAGTGCAGCACCCCGCCGCAGGCCTCGGCGCCCTCCTCGCGCAGCAGCCGGATCGTGTCCGCCGAGGCCGACCGGGTGTGCACGACCAGCGGCTTGCCGGTCTGGCGCGCCGCCCGGATGTGCACGCGGAAGCGCTGCTGCTGGCGCTCGCGCAAGGCGCGGCAGGCGGCCTCGTCTTCGCGGGGTTCGCGGTAGTAGTCGAGGCCGGTCTCGCCGATCGCCACGATCTTCGGGTGCGCGGCGAGCCGCACCAGCGTGTCCACGTCGGGCTCGTCGGTGTCGGCATAGTCGGGGTGGACGCCCACCGAGGCGTGCAGCCGCGGATCGCGCTCGGCGAGCGCCAGCACGCGCGGGAAGTCGGGCAGCGTGACGGCGATGCACAGCGCGCGGCCGACGTCGTTGGCCGCCATGTTCTCGAGGATCGTGTCGAAGCGCTCGGCGAGTTCGGGAAAGTCCAGGTGGCAGTGGGAGTCGACGAACATCAGATCGTGTGGGTGGGGCGGGCGGCCTTGAGCGTGCCGCCGAGCAGGGTCTCGATGCGATCGCGCACCTGGGCGCCGGCCTCGTCCTTGGGAAACTGCACGCCGATCCCCTGCTGCCGCCCCGGCGTGCCGGCCGGGGTGATCCAGACCACCTTGCCGGTGAGCGGCAGGCGGTTGGGGTCGTCGACGAGCTGCAGGATCAGGTAGATCTCGTCGCCCAGGTTGGCCGGCCGGGTGGTGGGCACGAACAGGCCGCCGCCGTCGATGAAGGGCATGTAGGCCGCGTAGAGGGCGGCCTTCTCCTTGAACGCGAGCTGCAGCACGCCGGGGCGCACCCCGCCGCCGATCGCGGTGTTGGGCATCGTGTCGTTGCTCATCGTGGTTCAGCGGTCCTCGTTCGGCCGCCTGGCGGTCCGGCCAGTGCGCGGCGGTAGTCCAGCAGCACGTCTTCGAGCAGCAGCCGCGGATTGAGCGGATGCGAGGCCTCGCGCGGCAAGGCCCTGAGCCGGCGCTCGAGCGCCGCGATCCGTTCGAGCGTCGTTCCCGACGCGACGCGTTTCAGCCGGTCGATGCGGTCGACGTGCCGCCTCGGCATGGCCCCCGCGCAGACCCTGGCCAGATCGGCCGCCCAGGTCTGCGCGGCACCCGCCCAATCGGGCGGCTCCACGCCGTTCAACGCATCGGCCGTCGCTACGATACCAGCCTCGGGCATCCCGGCGAAGGCGTCGACGATCCGTCGGTACGCCGCAGCATCGCCGTCCGTCGCCAGACGGCTCGCCAGCAGCGGCGCCCCGCCCGCCGCAGCGAGCCAGAACGCCGCCTGGGCGGCCGGAATGCCGCATTCGTCCACCAGCCAGGCAGCCGCCGACTCGGCCGGCGGAAGCGGCAGCGAAACCTTCTGGCAACGCGAGCGGATCGTGGCCGGCAGCGCGGCCAGGCGGTTCGCCACCAGGATGAAGCCCGCGCCGGGCGGCGGCTCCTCGAGCCGCTTGAGCAGCGCGTTGGCGACCACCGCGTTCATCGCATCGGCGGGCTCGACCACGATCACCCGCGCCCCGCCGCGATGCGAACCGACCTCGAGGAAGGTGTCGAGCGCGCGGACCTGCTCGATCCGGATCTCGCGCGAGGGCTTGCCCGTCTTGCCGCCGCGGGCCGCCGGCGCGGCCTCGCCCTCCTCCGCCGCGGCGCGCTCGTCGCCGCCGGGGGTCAGCAGCCGGAAATCGGGATGGTTCCCGGCATCGAACCAGGCGCAGGCATCGCAGCGCCCGCACGCCGAGCCATCGGCCGCCGGCCGCTCGCACAGTCGCGCACGGGCCAGCTCCATGGCCAGCGCCGCCTTGCCGATGCCGGCCGGCCCGCTCAGCAGCAGCGCGTGATGCTGCCGCTCGCGGCCGGCGAGCAGGCGATCGAACACAGCGCGATGCCAAGGATAAATCATTCAAATTCCGATGCTTGCGATGTCTTCTTCGAGCAGTTTCCGAATTTCTTCGATCGTCCGGCGACTGTCGACGACCAGGAAGCGCCCCGGCGACTGCCCTGCGCGCTGCCGGTAGGCCTCGCGCACCCGCCGGAAGAAGGCCTCGTCCTCGCGCTCGAAACGGTCGGCGGCCCGGGCGGAAGCCCGCCGCTCGGCCGCCAGTTCCGCCGGCAGGTCGAACAGGTAGGTCCGGTCGGGCTGCAGGTCGCCGTGCACCCACTGTTCCAGCCAGGCGATCCGCTCGGCGGGGCCGCCCCGGCCGCCGCCCTGGTAGGCCCAGGTCGAGTCGGTGAAGCGGTCGCAGACCACCCACCTGCCTGCCGCCAGCGCCGGCCGGACCAGGCGTTCCAGGTGGTCGCGACGGGCCGCGAACATCAGCATCAGCTCGGTTTCGAGCGACATCGGGCGATGCAGCAGCAACTCGCGCAATGCTTCGGCCAGTTCGGTGCCGCCGGGTTCTCGCGTGGCGAGCACCTCGTGGCCGCGCGCGCGCAGCCAGTCGATCGATTGTGCGACGTGCGTGCTCTTGCCCGCGCCGTCGATGCCTTCGAAGGTGACGAACCGCCCGGTCGGACTCATTTCCGGCCGAGCTGGTAGCGGGCCACCGCCCGGTTGTGGTCGGCGAGATTGTTCGAGAACTCGCTGGTGCCGTCGCCCCGCGCCACGAAGTACAGCGCCTTGATGTCGGCCGGCGCGAGCACCGCCTCGATGGACGCCGCGCCGGGCAGCGCGATCGGCGTGGGCGGCAGGCCGCCCCGGGTGTAGGTGTTGTAGGGCGTGTCGGCCTGCAGGTCACGCTTGCGCAGGTTGCCGTCGAATCGATCGCCCAGGCCGTAGATGGTGGTGGGGTCGCTCTGCAGCATCATGCCGATGCGCAGCCGGTTCACGAACACGGCGGCCACCTTCCCGCGCTCCTCGGGCTTGCCGGTCTCCTTCTCGACGATCGAGGCCAGCACCAGGGCCTGGTAGGGATCGGCGATCGGCAGATCAGGCTGGCGCTTCTCCCAGGCCTCGGCCAGCTTGCGCTTCATCAGCCGGTAGGCCTGGCGATAGATCTCGAGATCGCTGGTGCCCGGCGCGAAGCCGTAGGTCTCCGGCATGAAGAGCCCTTCGGGATGCTGCTCGTCGGCGCCGATCCGCTTCAGGATCTCGGCGTCGTCGAGACCGGCGCTGTCCCGCTTCAGCTCCGGATGCGCGTCGATCGCCGCGCGCATCTGCCGGAAGGTCCAGCCCTCCACGAAGCGGATCGTCTCGACGACGGTATCGCCGGACACCAGCCGGTCGAGCAGGCTGTCGATCGTCTGCGGCGCGCTGAATTCGTAGGTGCCGGCCTTCAGCTGCCCGTCGAGCCCGCGCATCCGGTAGCGCGCGAACATCAGCGTGGGCGAGACCGCGATTCCCTGCTCGCGCAGCGCCGCCGCGGCAGCGCGCACGTGGGCGCCCTTGGGCACGACCACCCTGACCTTGCCCTCGGGCATCGGCACGGGTGCGCGCTCGACCGCATACCAGCCGGCGGCAAGTGCGATCGCCGCGGCGAGCAGCGCGAGGAACAGCAGGGTCTTGAGTCTGGGCATCGGCAGTGGGATCTCGACGGATCCCTATAATAAATCCTCGGTGGCGGCCCCTCGCGCCACGAAGGCCCTCGAGATGACCACGATCCTCCTCCCCTCCTTCGACGAAGCCGCGGTGCGCGACGCGATCGCGCAGTGCGGCGCCCCCGATGCCCCCCGGTTTGCCGACGATCCGCACGGCCCGCAAGCGCTGTTCGACGCCCCGGCCACGACCGGGACGCCGGCGGGCGCTTCCCACCCGGGGCGCCTCGCGCTGCTGCCCGACTGGGGCCTGCTGTCCGTCTCGGGCGCCGACGCGCTCGCCTTCCTGCAGGGCCAGACCACCAACGACATCGCCGGCCAGGCCGCCGACGAGGTCCGCTTCAACGGTTACTGCACGCCCAAGGGCCGGCTGCTCGCCGCGGGCCCGCTCTGGCGCGACGGCGAGGCGCTCCGCTTCGCGGTCTCCCGGCCGCTGGCCGAGCCGCTGCGCAAGCGGCTGTCGATGTTCGTGCTGCGCGCCAAGGCCAAGGTCGAGGACGCGTCCAACGCGGTCGCCATCCTGGGGCTGACCGGCGAGCCTGCGGCCGACGCCCTTCGCGAGCTCGGCATCGAGCCGCCCGCGCCGATGCGCGTCGCTCGCGGGGCCGATCCGACGCTGCTCGCGATCGGCTTCGCGCCGGCGGCGGCGATCGGCCCGCGCTGGTGGCTGGTGGTCCCGGCCCCG
>MEEC01000201.1 GCA_001724315.1 Lautropia sp. SCN 70-15
CCTGCCGCCGGCGCGGCTGTTCACCCTCGGCGCGCCATCGGGCGAACACCCGCATGCCGCGGCCTTCCAGCAGGGCGTCGTGGTCTATGGCACCGAGGGCCTGATCAATGTCTGGCGGCCCTGGGTCGAGTGGTCCGACGAATTCTCGCTCGGCCAGCTCTGGCTGGTGGCCGGCAGCGGCCCCGGCACTCAGACGGTCGAAGCCGGGCTGCAGGTGCGCAAGGACAGTTACGGCGATTGGGAGCCGCATATCTTCGTCTTCTTCACCACCAACAACTACTACTCCTACGGCGATTATGTCGGGGGCTACAATCAGGACGTCGAGGGCTGGAAACAGGTCTCCGATACGTTGTTTCCCGGCTCCGGCGTCACCCTGCTCAGCCAGGTCGGCGGGCCGCAATACGACATGCAGTTCAAGGTGCAGCTCGACCGGGGCAACTGGTGGGTCAGCGTCAACGGCGTCTGGATGGGCTATTATCAGAACGGCATGTTCGCCATTAACGGCATGCGGTTTCAGGCCGACCAGGCCGGCTGGGGCGGCGAGGTGTTCGATGCCGCCGCACATGTGGGCTCCAGCTCCACCGATATGGGGAGCGGACTGTTTCCCTGGGAAGGCTTTGGGCGAGCCGCCTATATGCGGAACCTGGGCGTGCAGGTCGACCAGCTCGGCACCATCGCGCCGTTCACCGGAACGTGGAGGTGCGAGAAGCCGACCTGCTACGACATCACCGGCAATCTCAGCGGTGTCGGAGCCTGGGGCTCGTATTTCTATTACGGCGGCGTCGGCCGAGGCGTTACCTGTCTGTAGCGGCACCGAAGTGTTACCGGCCTCGCCCTGATCCTCCCCCGCGTGGCGGGGGAGGATTACCGTACCGCCGACGGCCAAACGAAAAGTATTTCACTGCAAATCCTCGGATGATTTTCAGCAAATACGGCCGCCGATACACAGTGACGGCAATAGCGCATAGCTCTTGCACCGCCGCCGTAACGTACGCCCACCTATCCACCGCAGAAAAACGTTCTGCATGACGGGGCTGGTGGCGGCGGCAATTACGGCATAGCATCGCAATGCTTCGGCTAAGCCACTCGCCGATGCATATTGTCTAAAAGCCGGAACATTCTCAGCCCGAGATCAGTCTCATGGCCGATAGCGGTATCAGCCAATACGCCATCGCTGTTGCGGAAAGTCTTGCACGAGCCCTCGGCCCCACGGTACCGGCCGGCTGGATCGACGAGTTCGTTGCGGCTGCCCAGCAGCTCGACGCCGCTGCCGAGCTCGCCTCCACCACCGCGGCGCAGTGGCAAGCGGCGGTCGCGCGCTGGGAGGCGGCACGCAACCGGCTGAAACCCTATCTCGTCGCCTACCTGCTCGATGGGCTGCCGGCCATCCCGGGGCTCGACCTGCTCGCCAGCGCGGTCGAGTGGGACTCGATCGAGGGCCTCACGGGCGAGCTCGAGCTCGGGCCGCTAAAGCTCAAGCTGGCCTCGGCCTCGCTGCTGGCGGCACCCGCCGTGGCGCCCAAACCGCTGGTGGTCGGCCCGTTCCAGCCGCTGGGGATCGAGGCAGCGATCGCCGCGCCCATCGGTGGCGGCCTGCCGGGCGGCGGCTCGATCCTCAGGCTGCCTGGTGGCGCCGGGTTCGGCGGCACCCTCAACATCCCGCTCGGGCCGGTTTCGGTGGATGCCTCGGCCATTCTCGAACGCGGCGCCGATGGCACGCCCAGCTTTTTCGCCCTGATGGGCGTCTCCTTCCTGCCGCCGATCCAGCTGTCCTTCGGCTTCTCGCTCGATCGCGTCGGCGGGCTCGTCGGGGTCAACCGGCGCGTCGACACCACGGCGCTGAGCCTCGCCATCCGCACCGGCGAAGCCGGCGATACGCTGTTTGCCATCACCCCGCCGGCTTCGCCCGCGGCGCTGATCCAGAGCCTGCGGCGGTTCTTCCCGCAGGCGCCCGGCAACCACATTGTCGGCCCGACGCTGAAGCTTGCCTGGCTGTCGATGGGCAGCGGCCGGCTGGTCTCGCTCGACCTGGGTGTGGTGATCGAACTGCCGAGCTGCCGGGTGGCACTCCTCGGCGTGGCGCGCGCCTCGATCCCCTCGGCGCCGGGCCTGCTGCAATTGCGGCTGGATCTGCTCGGCATCGTCGATCCGCCGCAATCGCAGGTGTCGATCGATGCGAGCCTCGTCGATAGCCACGCGCTCGGCATCTTCTCGGTGTTCGGCGATGCCGCCATGCGGATGAACTGGGGCAGAGAGGCCTATTCGGTGCTCTCGATCGGCGGCTTCTACCCCGGCTTCAACCCCGAGCCGGCCCGCCTGCCGGCGCTGCGGCGCGTCGGCATGGCGCTCGAGCCGCCCACTCCCGGTATCAGCATCCGCGCCGAGGGCTATCTCGCGGTAACCACCAACACCATGCAGGTGGGCGGCCGGCTCGATGTCTCGATCTCGATGGGCATGCGGGCGCATGGCTTCATCGAGGTCAACGCCCTGGTGCAGTTCCGCCCGTTCTACTTCGTCGCCGATTTCGCCGCCGGCTTCGATGTCAGCGTCGCCGGCTTCAGCTTTGGCGGCATCCGCCTCGACGGCACCATCAGCGGCCCGTCGCCGATGGTGGTGCGCGGCAAGCTCAGCATCGACGTACTGTTCTTCGATTTCTCGTGGGACGAGACCATCACCATCGGCAGTGGCCAGCGCGACGTGGCGACGGTCACCCGCCCGCTGCTCGACATCATGGCCGACGAAGTGAGGCTCGCCGGCAACTATCGCGCTGCCGCCACCAACGATCCGGCCGTGGTGCTCGAGCCGCGCGCCGGCCGGCCAGGCGTCGCCGCGGTGCCGCCCACCGGCGCGCTCCAATGGTCGCAGCGCCGGGCGCCGCTTGGCCTGCTCATCGACCGGGTTGATGGCCAGCCGCTCGCCGCCCGCCAGGGGGTCAGGATCGATACCGTCGGCACGCGGGTGAACGAGAGCTTCAGCCCCGGCAGCTTCTGCGAGCTGACCAAGGCCGAAAAACTCAGCCGCCCGCCCTTCGATGTGCTCGAGGCCGGCATCGTGCTGACGCCGGGCGTCGGCCGGGCCGGCAACAAGGTGCCCGATCCGCGTGAGGTCGAAGTGGTGGTGATCCTCGCCAACCAGAGGCTTGCAACGCTCGGCATGGCGGCCATCCACCTGGGGCCGGTGATGGGCCTTGCCGACGCCAGCCGCCGGCCGCCCGCACTCGGCGACAATGCGGCGCTGCTCAGCGCGGTGCGCGAGAGCTGGCGGGTCATCGGCAGCGGCGCCAGGTTCGAGAACCCGACGGCCGCCTTCCAGCATGCCCGCTCGATCGGCAGCGCCGCGCTCTCGGCGACCGACGCTGCCCGCCCCGTCGACCTGGGAGGCATCTGATGGCCAGCTACACCTCGTGGGTGATGTCGCAACTGCGCAGCTTGGGCGGCGGCCAGGTGATCGCCGGCCGCCAGCAGGCGGTTGCGCCGCTCCGGCTGCGCGACATGGCCAATGGCTTCACCGCCGATGGCGCCGGAGCCTTCGAGCTCTACGGCCCCGGCGACGTCGCGCGGCTGATCGAAGGCGACATCAGCCGCCGCTACCCGATGCCGGGCGCCACCGATGCCGAGGAGACCAAGCGGGCGCTGGTCGAGTTCGCCGGCCGCGAGCTGCTCGACCTGCCCTGGCGCTACAGCCCGGAAGCGCCGAATGGCAACCGGCTGCGGCCGTGGCTGGTGCTGGTGGTCGGGGCGCCGGGCGAGCTCAGCGTCACCGCCGACGGCAAGGTCAGCCTCTCGCCCGTACTGCAGGCCCGCTATGACCTCGGCCGGTCCTACCTGTGGGCCCACGTGCACGAGACCGACGAGGGCAGCTGGTCGCGCATTCTCTGCCCCGCCGACATGGCGCCCAATACCAGCTACACCGCCTGCCTCGTGCCAGCCTTCGTGGTCGAGGCCGATGGCCGGCTGCACGATGCCTGGCCGGTACCGGGCAATGGGCCGGTGCGCCTGCGCTGCTACGACAGCTGGTCGTTCCGCACCGGGCCGGATGGCGATTTCTACGAGTTGTCGCGCCTGCTGAAGGCCAAGCGGCCGAGCGAGCTGGGCCCCAAATTCGCCCGCGCCGAGCTGCGCTATCGCCGGCGCGGCGCCGGCACGCCCGCCGAGACCGTGCTCAACACCGGCGGCGCGCTGCAGCGCGCGACCGATGCCGGCGCTGCCCCCGCCGCGCCCGAACCGTGGGTGGCGGCCGAGGTGGCGGCGCTCGCCACCCCCATCCCCACCCCCGACGGCCGCTGGGTGCTGAGCGCGCCGCGCTATCACGAGGCCTTCACCGAGCCTGGAGTTAGGCCGGTTGCCGGCTGGAGCCTCGCCCTCAATACCGACCCGCGCCAGCGCGGCGCCGCCGGGCTCGGCGCCTGGAACGCCATTGCCTGGCAGGACCGCATCGCGGCGGCGGCGGCAACCAGGGCCGGCGACCTGGGCATCGCCCGCGATCGCATCGGCCACCTGGCGCTGGGGCTGGAGGCGAGCCGCTCGCTGTGGCACCGCCACGTCCCGCTCGACCCGACCGGGCGGCTCGCCGTGCTCGGCCCGATGCTCGGCCGGTTGCCATCGAGGTCGGGGGGCTCGGTGCTCGATGCCATCGCCGGACGCACGCCGCTGATGGCGCGGGCGCTCTGGTCATCGGCGGCGCGCCGGGCGCTCCGCCCCGGGCCGGCCCGCAGCGCGTTGAGCCAACCCGGCGCCGGCCGCTTCGAGGCGGTGATCGAGCACGCCGCGCGATGCCCCAAGTACGAGCCCGACCCGTACGAGGTGCCGCCCAAGCCCGACCACGATATTTCCGAACAGGTCGCCTCGACACCCGAAACGCGCGGCGTGCGTTACGACCCCGGCGAGGTGTTCGGCAGCTTCGGCCGGCTCGACCAGATGGCCGGCGAGCCGCCCCCCTGCCTGAGCTTCTCGCCCGGCAAGCTCGGCGAGGCCGTGGCCGGGGCGGTCGATCCGACCCTCGCCCGGCCGGTGGCGGTCGACCGGGTGCTCTCGACCCTCCCCGGTATCGTCGATATCGGCCCCATCGAGATCGAGCCGGAACTCGACCTGCCGCTCTGGAGCTTTCTTTCCAGCGAAGCGCCCGACTGGATGCTGCCCGGCGTCAGCGGCCTGCCGGACAACCATGTGGTGGCGCTGGCCACCAACCCGGCCTTTGTCGAGGCGCTGCTGGTCGGCGCCAACCAGCAGGCGCTGGGCGAACTGCGCTGGCGCAACATGCCGATCGGGGCACGCTGGTCGCCGCTGCGCAAGTTCTGGCAACGGACCGGCGGCGCCATGGATATCGAGCCGATCCGCGGCTGGCCGTCGGCATCGGGCTTCGGCGGGCCGGGGTTGGCGCCTGCCAACCTCGCCATCGAAGCCGTGGTGGTGTTCCGCACCA
>MEEC01000202.1 GCA_001724315.1 Lautropia sp. SCN 70-15
CGCGGGCGCGGTGGCGCGCGCGATGCCGGCCTGGGCCTGCCTCACCGCCTCGCCTCGCAGTTGCGCCCACAGCGCGGCGTCGTGGTCGAGCAGGCGCTCGAAGCCGAAGTCGCGCGACAGGCCGGGCGCGATGTCGCAGGCGAGGCAGGCGGCCTCGATCGCGATGGTGCCCGAGCCGCAGAACGGGTCGGCGAGCGGTTGATCCGGAGCCCATCCGGCCAGCACGAGCAGGCCGGCGGCAAGGTTCTCCTTGAGCGGCGCGTCGCCGCCGTCGTCGCGCCCCGAGCGCCAGCCGCGCTTGAACAGCGGCTCGCCCGACAGGTCGAGGTAGAGGGTGGCCTCCTGCGGCTCCAGGAAGAGCCAGACCCGAGCGTCGGGCGCCCGGGTGTCGATCGACGGCCGCTCGCCGGTGCGCTCGCGCAGCCGGTCGACGATCGCGTCCTTGATGCGCAGGGTCGCGAAATTGAGGCTGCGCAGCGGCAAGCGGGTCGCGCTGGTGTCGACCCGCAGCGTGTGCCGGCCGTCGAAATGGCGCTCCCATTCGATGCCGGCGGCGAGCTTGTACAGGTCCTCGGGGCCGCGGTAGCGTCGCCGGCCGACCTCGCGCAGCACCCGGCTCGCGAGGCGCGAGCGCAGGTTGGCGAGATAGGCGATGCGACGATCGCCGCTGAAGGCCACGCCGCCGGCCACCGGCCGGCTGCCGGTCGCGCCGAGCCCGGTCAGCTCGGCGGCGAGCGCCGGCTCGAGGCCTCGCGGGCAAGGGGCGAAAAGGTTCCAGGTCACGGGGCCGCGGGTCAAGCGGCGGCCAGCGCGCGGTCGAGGAAGTCGAGCCGGTCCTGGCCCCAGAAGGGCTCGCCGCGATACTCGTACCAGGGCGCGCCGAAGACCTTGGCCTCGATCGCGTCCTGCGTGTTGCGCTCGTAGATCGCGGCGGCGGCATCGCGGGCGGCGTCGAGTGCGCCGGCATGGAGCCCGCATTCGGCGGCGATCGCGCGCAGCGTGCCGGCGTCGGCGATGTCGCGCTCCTCGACCCAGACCGCGCGCAGCAGCGCGCCGGCGAGCTTCAGGCCGGCGTCGTTGCCGGCGGCTTCGCGGGCGGCGATGATGAGCCGGGAAGCGTCATCGCCGGGCACCGGGAAGAACTTCGGATGCAGGTTCAGCGGCACGCCGAGGAACTTCGACCAGCGCGCGAGCTCGACCAGCCGGTACGCCTGCCGCTGCGGCGCGCGCTTGGCGAGTGGCAGGCCGCCCGACACCGGAAACACGCGATTGAGGTCGGCGGGCCGCAGGTCGATCTCGGCGCCGTGGCGCTTCGCGATGGCGATCAGGCGGTCGTGGCCCAGCCAGGTCCAGGGGGACTGCGGCGCCATGTAGTAGCGGATCGTCTTCATCTTCTTCTCCTCGGGAATGGGACGCGCCCGGCCGCGGGCGGCTGGTCAGAAAGGCTTGACGACGACCAGCACGACCACGGCCAGCAGCGCCAGCACCGGCACCTCGTTGAACCAGCGGTACCAGACGTGCGAGCGGGTGTCGGCGCCGGCGGCCAGGCGCTTGAGCAGGCGGCCGCAGGCGTGGTGGTAGCCGAGCAGCAGCACCACGATCGCGAGCTTGGCGTGCATCCAGCCCGCGCCGGCGCCCACGCCGTAGCCCAGCCAGAGCCAGAGCCCGAGCGCGATGGCCAGCAGCATAAGCGGCTGCATGAATCGCCAGAGCTTGCCGGCCATCAGCAGCAGCCGGTCGCGCTCGGCGCCGGGCCCGTCGACCATGGCCAGGTTCACGAAGATGCGCGGCAGGTAGAACAGGCCGGCGAACCAGCTCGTCATGAAGACGATGTGGAAGGCCTTGATCCAGAGGTAGCCGGAGCCCAAGGCGATCAGCCCCGCACCTGGCCGTCGCCGAACACGACGTACTTCAGCGAGGTCAGGCCTTCGAGGCCCACCGGGCCGCGCGCGTGCAGCTTGTCGGTGGAGATGCCGATCTCGGCCCCCAGCCCGTACTCGAAGCCGTCGGCGAAGCGGGTCGACGCGTTGATCATGACCGAGGCCGAGTCCACCTCGCGCAGGAAGCGCATGGCGCGGCCGTGGTGCTCGGTGACGATCGCGTCGGTGTGCTGCGAGCCGTAGGTGGCGATGTGGTCGATCGCGGCATCGATCCCCGCCACCACCCGGATGGCGAGGATGGGCGCCAGGTACTCGGTGCGCCAGTCCTCCTCGGTGGCCTCGCGGCAGTCGATGCCGGCGGCCGCCAGGATCTCGCGCGAGCGAGCGTCGCCGCGCAGCTCGACGCCCTTGTCCGCGTAGATCCGGCCGAGCGGCGGCAGGATCCGCCCGGCGATGCCCTCGGCGACCAGCAAGGTCTCCATGGTGTTGCAGGGCGAGTAGCGCTGGGTCTTGGCGTTGTCGGCGATGCGGATGGCCTTGTCGGGATCGGCGGCGTCGTCGATGTAGACGTGGCAGATGCCGTCGAGGTGCTTGATCGTGGGCACCTTGGCCTCGCGGGCGATGCGCTCGATCAGCGACTTGCCGCCGCGCGGCACGATCACGTCGACGTACTCGGGGCGGGTGATCAGCGCGCCGACCGCCGCGCGGTCGGTGGTGGCGATCAGCTGCACCGCGTCTTCGGGCAGGCCGGCCTCGGCGAGGCCGCGGCGGATCAGTTCGGCCAGCGCGCGGTTGCTGTGGATGGCCTCGGAGCCGCCGCGCAGGATCGTGGCATTGCCCGACTTGATGCACAGGCCGGCCGCGTCGATGGTCACGTTCGGGCGCGACTCGTACACGATGCCGATCACGCCGAGCGGCACCCGCATCTGGCCCACCTGGATGCCGGTGGGGCGATAGCGCAGGTTGCTCATCTCGCCCACCGGGTCGGGCAGGGCGGCGATCTGGGCCAGGCCGTCGGCCATGCCGGCGATGACCGTGTCGGTCAACGCGAGCCGGTCCACGAAGGCTGCGTCGTGGCCGGCGGCGCGGGCGGCCTCGAGGTCCCTGGCGTTGGCGGCCTTCAGCTCGGGCGCGGCCAGCGGTCGCCTCGAGCGCGCGGTTCTTCGCGGCGGTGCCGGCGCGCGCCATGTCGCGCGAGGCGCGGCGGGCGCGACGGCCCAGGTCGGCCACGTAGGCGTCGATGTCGATGGGGCGGGAGTCAAGGTCCACGGTGTTTCCTGGCCGGCGGACGGGCGCCGGCGATCGCGAGGGCCAGCGTCTCGAGCGCGCGCCACGCGTCGCCCGCCGCCAGACCCTTCATCATTTTATCGGTCAGCGCCGCCTGCTGCAGCGTGTCGCGCACCGTGTCGGCGTCGAGCCGGCGCAGGGCGCCCTGGAACAGCTGCTCGCGCGGGCCGAACACGCGGGCCGCGCGCAGCTCGCCGGCGATCGGCCGGCCGGCGGCCAGCGCCTCGTGCAGCCTGAGCAGCGTGCGCAGCGCGTCGGCCACGCTCCACAGGATCAGCGGCCCGGCCTCGCCCTCGGCGCGCAGGCCTTCCAGCGTGCGCAGCGTGCGGGCCGCGTCGCCGCCAAGCATCGGCTCGACCAGGTCGAAGGCTCCGTAGCGGGCCACGTTCAGCACCGCGGCGCGGGTCTCCTCGGCCGGCAAGGAGCCCTCCGGGAAGAGCAGCGCGAGCTTGCGGATCTCCTGGTGGGCGGCCAGCAGGTTGCCTTCGACCCGTTCGGCGATGAACTCCAGCGTGTCGGGGTCGGCGCGCTGGCGCTGGCGTGCGAGCCGCGCGCCGATCCACTGCGGCAGCTGCTGGCGCGCGACCGGATAGACCGGCACCACGATCGCGTGACGATCCACCGCGGCGAACCAGGCGCTGTCGGTGACCGCGCGGTCCAGCCGCGGGCTCTGCACCAGCAGCCTGACCTCGTCGGGCAGCCGGGCGGCGAGATCGGCGAGCAACTGGCCGATCTCCTTGCCGGGTTTGGCGGCGAGCCGCAGCTCGAGCAGCTTGCCTTCGCCGAACAGGGACAGCGCGCCGGCCTCGGCGGCCAGGGCTTCGGGCCGGAACCCGCGTCCGCCCTCGAAGACGATGCGCTCGGTGGCGCCGGCGGCCCGGGCGGCGGCCCGCACCGCGTCGGCGGCCTCGAGCGCGAGCAAGGGTTCGTCGCCGTGGATCCAGGCGATCGCGGGCAGTCCGCGCTCCAGCGCGGCGGCCAGTGCCTCGGGGCGCACCTGGCTCACGGCCGCGGAATCGCGGCGAGCCGGCGCAGCAGCTGCTGGACGAGGTCCGACTGCATGTCGCGGAAGAGCAGCTCCTCTTCCTGCTGCTTGGCCACGACCTCGATGTCGGTCGAGACGATGTCGCGCGAGAGCACCAGCTCGGTGGGCGGCAGCAGCTCGCGCGACTGCGCGTCCACCACCCGGAAGCCGAAGCGCAGGCGCAGCTGGTACTCGCGCGGCCGGCCGGTGGTCGAGAAGGCGACGACCTCGCGTTCCCGCTGCTCGCGAAGCACTTCGAGCCGCGCCTCGGCCTTCTTCGGGTCGTCGACCAGCTCGGTGTCTTCGGCCACCCGCACCAGCCGCCGGAACTCGGCGCCGATCGCCGAGGTGGGCGCGAAGCCGGTGTACAGCGTGCGGAAGGGCAGGGCCGCGGAACGGCGCAGCCGAAACCCGCAGCCGGCGAGCAGCGAGGCGGCGCCCAGAAGGCCGGCCGCGAGCAGTCGCCGGCGCATGCTCAGACGACCAGGTTGACCAGCCGGCCGGGCACGACGATGGCCTTCTTCGGCGAGCGGCCTTCGGCGTGGCGGGTCCAGGCCTCGGTGGCCATCGCGGCGGCCTCGATCGCCGCGCGGTCGGCCTGCGCCGGGACCCTGACCGAGCCGCGCACCTTGCCGTTGATCTGCAGCACCAGCTCGATCTCGTCCTGCACCAGCGCGGCCTCGTCCACCTGCGGCCAGGGCGCGTCGAGCAGCGGGCCGTGCGCGTCGGCCAGGCCGAGCTGCTGCCACAGCGCCTGGGTGACGTGCGGCACGACGGGGTAGAGCACCCGGATCAGGATGGACAGCGATTCGCGCAGCACCGCCGCGCCGGCCGGCGTGGCGGCGATGTCGGCGCCGTCGATCGCATTCAGCATCTTCATCGTGGCCGAGACCACGGTGTTGTACTGCTTGCGCTGGTAGTCGTAGTCGGCCTGCCTGAGGATGGTGTGGATCTCGCGGCGCAAGGCCTTCTGCGCGTCGTCGAGCGCGGCCGCATCGACCGGGCCGGCGCCGCGCACCGCCTCGTGGCGCGCGTGCGCGCAGCCCCACAGCCGGCGCAGGAAGCGCTGGGCGCCGTCGACGCCGGCGCCCGACCACTCGAGCGTCTGCTCGGGCGGCGAGGCGAACATCACGAAGAGCCGCGCGGTGTCGGCGCCGTACTGGTCGATCAGCGACTGCGGGTCGACGCCGTTGTTCTTGCTCTTGGACATCGTGCCGATGCCGCCGTACTCGACCGGCTGGCCGTCGGTCTTCGAGAGGCACGAGACCGGCTTGCCGGTGTCGTCGTGGACCCACTCGATGTCGTCGGGCCAGAAGTACTCGATGCCGCCCTTCTCGCCCTTGCGGAAGAAGATGTGGTTGAGGACCATGCCCTGGCAGAGCAGGTTGGTGAAGGGCTCGTCGAACTTCACCAGGCCGCGCTGCGCGTCGCCGGGGAAGTCGCCCTGGATGTCGCGCATCACCTTGGTCCAGAAGCGCGCGTAGAGCAGGTGGAGCACCGCGTGCTCGATGCCGCCGATGTACTGGTCCATCGGCATCCAGTAGTCGTTGCGCGCGTCGACCATCGCATCGGCGTTGTCGGGCGAGCAATAGCGCATGTAGTACCAGGACGAGTCGACGAAGGTGTCCATCGTGTCGGTCTCGCGCCGCGCGGGCTTGCCGCACTTCGGGCACTGGCACTTCAGGAAGGCTTCGTTCTTCGCGAGCGGATTGCCGCTGCCGTCCGGGATCAGGTCCTCGGGCAGCACCACCGGCAGGTCCTGGTAGGGCACTGGCACCGCGCCGCAGTCGTCGCAGTGGATGATCGGGATCGGCGTGCCCCAGTAGCGCTGCCGCGAGACGCCCCAGTCGCGCAGCCGGTACTGCACGCGCTTCTCGCCCAGACCCTTCGCGGCCAGATCGGCGGCGATCGCATCGACCGCGGCCTCGTAGGCCAGGCCGTCGTACCTGCCCGAGTTCACGCAGGCCACGCCGTCCTTCAGCGCGTACCACTCCTGCCAGGCGTCGGTGGAGAAGTCCTCGCCGGCCGGCTTGCCGGCGCGCGCCACGACCTGGCGGATCGGCAGGCCGAACTTCTTCGCGAAGGCGAAGTCGCGCTCGTCGTGCGCCGGCACGCCCATGACCGCACCGTCGCCGTAGCTCATCAGCACGTAGTTCCCGATCCACACCTCGACCGGCTCGCCGGTCAGCGGATGGGTGACGGTGAGGCCGGTCGGCCGCCCGTCCTTCTCGCGGGTGGCGATCTCGGCCTCGGTCACGCCGCCCTTGCGGCACTCCTCGACGAAGGCGGCGAGCTCGGGGTCGGCGGCGGCCGCGACCTCGGCGATCGGGTGCTCGGGCGCCACCGCCACGAAGGTCACGCCCATGATCGTGTCGGCCCGCGTGGTGAACACGTACATGCGGCCGTCGTCGACCAGCCGGCCCTGCGCGTCACGGATGTCGTGGGTGAAGGCGAAGCGCACGCCGGTGGAGCGGCCGATCCAGTTCTCCTGCATCAGCTTGACCCGTTCGGGCCAGCCCAGGCCCTCGAGCCCCGAGATCAGCTCGTCGGCATAGCGGGTGATGCCGAGGTAGTACATCGGGATCTCGCGCTTTTCCACCAGCGCGCCGGAGCGCCAGCCGCGCCCGTCGATCACCTGCTCGTTGGCCAGCACCGTCTGGTCGACCGGGTCCCAGTTCACGGTGCCGGTCTTCAGGTAGGCGATGCCGTGCTCGAGCATCTTCAGGAACAGCCACTGGTTCCACTTGTAGTAGTCGGGCGAGCAGGTGGCGACCTCGCGCGACCAGTCGATCGCCAGCCCCATCGCCTGCATCTGCTTCTTCATGTAGGCGATGTTGTCCCAGGTCCACTTCGCCGGCGCCACGCGGTTCTTCATCGCGGCGTTCTCGGCGGGCAGGCCGAATGCGTCCCAGCCCATGGGCATCAGCACGTTGTACCCGTTCATCCGCAGATGCCGGTACATCACGTCGTTGATCGTGTAGTTGCGCACGTGCCCCATGTGCAGCTTGCCCGAGGGGTAGGGCAGCATCGAGCAGGCGTAGAACTTGCCTTTCGGGAAGCGCGGATCGTTCTCGATCGCGCGGTAGGCGTCGGTGGCCTGCCATTCGGACTGCGCGGCGGCTTCGACCGCGCGGGCGTCGTATTTCTCTTGCATGGCGCTGAAGGGGCTCTGGACGGGGGCTCGGGAGGGGCCGGAAGGTCAAACGATCAAGTTTACACGGAGGCCGGTGGCATTCGGGCCGCTCGCGGATTGCAGGTACACTTGTCGGGATCCTGTAAAAACGAAACGAACGGCGCGAATAGTTTCCGAAATGAGCGATTTCACCAGCGACTACCAGGCGGACGAGGGGCAGGAGACCCCGGCAGAATCGATCGCTTCCGGGCCCGGCGCGGGCCCCGGCGAGCCCGTCCCGGCCGGCTCCGCCATCCTGAGGGCGATGCGGGTCCTCGAGGCGATCGCCGCCTGCCATGCCCCGCCGCAGCTCGCCGAGATCTGCAAGGCGGTGGACCTGCCCAAGCCCACCGTGTTCAGGATCCTCTCCACGCTCGAGCATGCCGGGCTGGTCGGCCGCGAGCCGGGCAGCAAGCGCTACCACTGCGGCCCGCGCATGAACCAGCTGGCCAGCGAAGTGCTGCTGACCTCGCCCGCGCGCTCGGCGCGCCGCGCGATCCTCGAAGAGCTGGTCGAGCAGGTCGGCGAGACCTGCAACCTGACCATCGCCAACGGCAACACCGTGCTGTGCCTGGACCGGGTCGAGACCTCCTGGCCGCTGAAGATCACGATCACCGCGGGCACCACCGTCCCGATCCACTCGTCGGCCAGCGGCAAGCTGTTCATGGCGCACATGCCCCGGCGCAGCCGCGAACGCCTGGTGCGCCAGCTCCCGCTGGTGCGCAACACCCCGCACACGCTGACCGAGCCGGCGCGCCTGTTCGAGGAGTTCGAGCTGATCCGCGAGCGCGGCTACTCGACCGAGCGCGAGGAATACCTGCCCGGCATCTTCGCGATGTCGGTCCCGGTGCACGACGGCGACGGCCGCGTGGTGGCCGCGGTGTCGGTGCACGCGCCGGTGTCGCGGCTGCCGATGGACGAGGCCGTGCAACTGCTGCCGGAGATGCAGTCGGCGGCCGAGGCGATGAGCCAGACGCTCGACGTATGAACTCGCTCGGCTGATCGCCGGCGCGCTCTCGCTCTCTTCGTACGCCCGGTCCGGCGGA
>MEEC01000203.1 GCA_001724315.1 Lautropia sp. SCN 70-15
AAGCGAAAAGTGCGCTTTCAACAGGTCGCCAAGTTCCTTTTGCAGCGCGTCGGTGTCTTTCGCGCGCAGTTCACTGGCTTTCATCTCTCTGCCTCTTCGATGGCCCGGCGCCTCAGGCGCCGGCCATGCGGGTGACGAAGGTCGTTCCGATCGGCAGCTTGGCGGCCGCCAGCGCGAACGCCTCGCGGGCCAACTGCTCGTTTACGCCGTCCATCTCGTAGAGCACCTTGCCCGGCTGGATCTCCGCGACGTAGTACTCGACGTTGCCCTTGCCGTTGCCCATGCGGACCTCGGCCGGCTTCTTCGAGATCGGCTTGTCGGGGAAGATCCGGATCCAGACGCGGCCGCCACGCTTGATGTGACGGGTCATCGCACGGCGGGCCGCCTCGATCTGGCGGGCGGTCAGCCGGCCTCGGCCGGTGGCCTTCAGGCCGAACTCGCCGAACGCGACCGAAGCGCCTCGCGTTGCGAGACCCTTGTTCCGGCCCTTCTGTTCCTTACGGTATTTGCGTCGAGCGGGTTGCAGCATCGCTCACTCCTTGTACGGGGGCACGGGGCCCACTCAGTCGCCTTTCTTTTCGCCGTCGGCCGACGCACTGCCGGCCGCCACCTTGCGCACTCGCTTGACCGCGGCTTTCGCCGCGTCGCCCTGCTCGCCAGCCGGGGCCGGGGCAGCCTCGCCCTCGGCACGACGGCGCGGACCGCGGGCGCCCGGAGCGCCCGGCCCGCCGGGCCGGCCGCCAGGGCCGCCAGGACGGCCGCCAGGACCACGACGACCGCGACGGTCTTCGCGCTCGCCAGCAGGCGCTTCCTTGTCCCCAGCCTGCGGGGCCTCGTTGCGCCCGAGGTTGTCGCCCTTGTAGACCCAGACCTTGACGCCGATGATCCCGTAGGTCGTCAGCGCCTCGGAGAAGCCGTAGTCGATGTCGGCGCGCAGGGTGTGAAGCGGCACGCGACCCTCGCGATACCACTCGACCCGCGCGATCTCCGCGCCATTCAGGCGGCCCGAACTCATGATCTTGATGCCCTGGGCGCCGAGGCGCATCGCGTTCTGCATCGCGCGCTTCATGGCGCGGCGGAACAAGATCCGCTTCTCGAGCTGCTGGGTGATCGAATCGGCGATCAACTGCGCGTCGATCTCGGGCTTGCGGATCTCCTCGATGTTGACGTGCACGGGCACGCCCATCAGCCGCTGGAGATCGCCCTTGAGCACCTCGATGTCCTCGCCCTTCTTGCCGATGACCACGCCCGGCCGCGCCGAGTAGATGGTGATTCGGGCATTCTTGGCGGGGCGCTCGATGAGCACGCGGCCGACCGAGGCGCTGCGAAGCTTCTTGCGCAGGTACTCGCGGACCCGGATGTCGTCGTTCAGCAGCCGCGCGTACTGGGCGCCGCTGGCGAACCAGCGCGAGGACCAGTTACGGCTGACCGCCAGGCGGAACCCGGTCGGGTGAATCTTCTGTCCCATGTCGTTCCTTCCGAGTCCGTTACTTGTCGCCGACCGTCACGTAGATGTGGCAGGTCTGCTTCTCGATCTGGCAGCCGCGGCCCTTGGCCCGCGCCTGGAATCGCTTCAGCGACGTGCCCTTCTCGACGTGGATCGTCTTGACCTTGAGCTCGTCGATGTCGGCGCCGTCGTTGTGCTCGGCATTGGCGATCGCCGACTCGAGCACCTTCTTGACGATCTTCGAAGCCTTCTTCGGAGAGAAGGTCAGGATGTTGAGCGCCTGTTCGACCGGCTTGCCGCGGACGAGATCGGCCACCAGCCGACCCTTCTGGGCCGACAGCCGGATGCCGCGCAGGATTGCTTGCGTTTCCATGTGGCTATTCCCTTATCGCTTCCCGGACTTCTTGTCGGCCGCATGGCCTTTGAAAGTGCGGGTGAGGGCGAACTCGCCGAGCTTGTGGCCGACCATGTTCTCGTTGATGAACACCGGCACGTGCTGCTTGCCGTTGTGCACCGCGATCGTCAGGCCGATGAACTCGGGAACGATTGTCGAGCGGCGCGACCAGGTCTTGATCGGCTTGCGATCCTTGTTGATCATCGCCACATCGACTTTCTTCATCAGGTGGGCGTCGACGAACGGCCCTTTTTTGACTGAACGTGCCATAACTTACTCGTCACTCACCTGTTATTTGCGACCACGGCGCTGCACGATCATGGAATCGGTGCGCTTGGTGCTTCGCGTCTTGAGGCCCTTGGTCTGCTGACCCCAGGGCGAACGCGGGTGGCCACCGCCATTCGAGCGGCCGCCGTGCGGGTGGTCCACCGGGTTCATCGCGATGCCGCGGACCGTCGGGCGGATGCCGCGCCAGCGATTCGCACCGGCCTTGCCGATCGTGCGCAGGCTGTGCTCTTCGTTGCCGACTTCACCGATCGTGGCCCGGCACTCGATGTGCACCCGCCGGATTTCGCCGGAACGCAGGCGAACCTGCGCGTAGGTGCCTTCGCGGGCCAGCAGGCGCGCCGAGGTGCCGGCCGAACGCGCGAGCTGCGCGCCCTTGCCGGGCAGCATCTCGATGCAGTGGATCGTCGAGCCGACCGGAATGTTCCGGATCGGCAGCGTGTTGCCGGCGCGGATCGGGGCCTCGGCGCCGCTCATCAGCGATGCGCCCGGGGTCACGCCGCGCGGCGCCAGGATGTAGCGCCGCTCGCCGTCCGCGTACAGCAGCAGGGCGAGGTGCGCGCTGCGATTCGGGTCGTACTCGATGCGCTCGACCTTGGCCGGGACGCCGTCCTTGTTGCGACGGAAGTCCACCATCCGGTAGTGAGCCTTGTGACCACCGCCGCGGTGACGCGTGGTGATGTGGCCCAGGTTGTTGCGCCCGGAACCGCGCTTCATCGACTCGGTCAGACCGTCGACCGGCCGGCCCTTCCACAGGCCCGGGGTGACGATCTTGACCATCGACCGGCGGCCCGGCGAGGTCGGTTTTGTCTTGACGATCGCCATTTAGATCGCCTCCGCAAAGTTGATTTCCTGGCCGGGCATCAGGCTCACGTAGGCCTTGCGGACGTTGCGCCGCCGGCCGTTGAAGCGCCCGAAGCGCTTCTGCTTGCCCTTCTGGTTCAGGACCTGAACCGATTCCACCTTGACCTTGAACAGCAGCTCCACCGCCGCCTTGATCTCGTCCTTGCTCGCGTCCTGCAGCACGCGGAACGCAACCTGCTCGTTCTTCTCGGCCATCATCGTGGCCTTCTCGGAGACGATCGGCGCGACGAGCACGGTCATCAAACGCTCCTGATTCATCCCAGCATCTCCTGCACCATGGCCAGCGCCGGGCGGGTGATCAGCACCTTGCTGAAGTGCACCAGCGACACCGGATCGGCGTGTTTCGGCTCGACCACCAGCACGTGCGCCAGGTTGCGCGACGCGAGCCAGAGGTTTTCGTCGAGGCTGTCGGTGATGACGAGCACCGAGTCGCCCTTGCCGCCCAGGCCCATTGCCTGCAGCTTGCCGGCGAGCAGCTTGGTCTTGGGAGCCTCGAGCGAGATCGACTCGATGACCGCCACGCGGTCTTCACGCGCGAGCTGCGACAGGATGGAGCAGACGCCCGCCCGGTACATCTTGCGGTTCAGCTTCTGCGTGAAGTTCTCGTCGGGCGAATTCGGGAAGATCTTGCCGCCGCCGCGCCACAGCGGGCTGGAGGTCATGCCGGCGCGCGCGCGGCCGGTTCCCTTCTGGCGGAAAGGCTTCTTGGTGGAGTGCCGAACCGCGCTGCGGTCTTTCTGCGCACGGTTGCCACCCCGGGCGTTCGCCTGGAAGGCGACGACCACCTGGTGCACGAGCGGCTCGTTGAAGTCGCGCCCGAAGATGGTGTCCGGCGCCTCGACCTTGGCCGAAGCCTGGCCTTGGGCGTCGAGCAGTTTCAGTTCCATTCGATGCGCTCCTTACGCCTTGACGGCCGCACGCTTGCCGACGGCAGGCTTGCGGACCGTGGGCGTGACGACGACGTCGCCGTTACGCGAGCCGGGGACCGCGCCCTTGACGAGCAGCAGGCCGCGCTCGGCATCGACACGGGCGATCTCGAGATTCTGGACGGTGCACGACACCGCGCCGAGGTGGCCCGCCATTCGCTTGCCCGGGAAGACACGGCCGGGATCCTGCGCCATGCCGATCGAGCCGGGGACGTTGTGCGAACGCGAGTTGCCGTGCGAGGCGCGGCCCGAATTGAAGTTGTGACGCTTGATCGTGCCGGAGAAGCCCTTGCCGATCGACGTGCCATGCACATCGACCTTCTGGCCGGGCTCGAACATGGACACGGCCACGACGGCGCCCGCCTGCAGCGCCTCGAGCTCGACGGGCTCCACGCGGAACTCGCGAACGATGCTGCCGGCCTCGACACCCGCCTTGGCGAAGTGCCCGGCCCGGGGCTTGGTCACGCGGTTGGCGCGACGCTCGCCGTAGGTCACTTGAACGGCGCTGTAACCGTCGCTTTCGACGGTCTTGATCTGGGTGACGCGGTTGTTCGACACGTCGAGCACGGTCACGGGAATGGAATCACCATCGTCCGTGAAGATGCGCATCATGCCGACCTTGCGTCCCACAAGGCCAAGGCTCATTTTATGCTCCGATCCCGGCTGCGATTGGCCGGGTGACTGCGTCCGTTGCCGGACCGAGATTGCCCGCGGCGCGCCCCGGAAATGGTGCGCATCGCGGAAAAACGAAAATTATAACCCGCTCCGGGCGGTTCAGGCAAGTGCTGCCGGCCTGCCCGCCTGGCGAGAGGGGGGAAGCGTCAGCCGCGCCAGCCTTCGGCCTGCTGCACGTAGATCTTCACGTCGACGCCGGCCGGCAGGTCGAGGCGCGTCAGCGCGTCGATCGTCTTGTCGGTGGGGTCGACGATGTCCATCAGCCGCTGGTGCGTGCGGATCTCGAACTGGTCGCGCGAGGTCTTGTTCACGTGCGGCGAGCGAAGGACGTCGAAGCGCTGGATGCGGGTCGGCAGCGGGACCGGGCCGCGGACCACGGCGCCGGTGCGCTTGGCGGTCTCGACGATCTCGGCGGCCGACTGATCGATCAGGCGATAGTCGAAGGCCTTCAGGCGGATGCGGATTTTCTGGTTCGACATGACTGGATCCTAAAGAACGATGCGGCGAGGCCGCTTGCTAAAGAACGCCGGGAGAGAAGGGAGAAGAGGGAGAGAAGGGAAGGGAGAAGGGGGAAGGGAGAAGGGTGAAAGCCGGCACTGACCGCGCCGTGACCACCTGTCTCGCCGATTCTTACCCTTCCCCCTTCTCCCGTCCCCCTTCCCTTTCCTGAATCCTTCCCCCTTCCCTTCCTGAATTACTCGATGACCTTGGCGACGACGCCGGCGCCGACGGTGCGGCCGCCCTCGCGGATCGCGAAGCGCAGGCCCTGCTCCATCGCGATCGGCGCGATCAG
>MEEC01000204.1 GCA_001724315.1 Lautropia sp. SCN 70-15
AGCTGCTCGGGGCCGCCGCGCTGATCCTGCTGCTGGGGCTGCATGCGACGTTCGCGAGCCGCGACTGGCTGGCCGCGCGCTTCCCCGCGCTCGAGCCGATGATCGCCACGCTGGGCGCGCCCTTCGGTCTGGAAATCCGGCTGCCGCGCGCGCTCGAGTCCCTGGCCATCGAATCCTTCGAGCTGCAGGCGGCGGGGCGCCCGGGCCTGTTCTCGGTCTCGGCGATCGTTCGCAACGATGCGACCTACGCGGTGCGCTGGCCGTCGATGCTGCTCACGCTGACCGATCCGGCCAACCGGGTGCTGCTGCGCAAGGCCATCGACCCGGCGGACTACCTGCCGCCCGCCGCCGTCGAGGCCGGCCTGCGGCCGCGCTCCGAGCGCCCGATCCGGCTCGCGCTCGAGGCCGACGAGGTCCAGCCGGCGGGCTACTCGGTCACGCTCTTCTACCGTTGACGCGCCCGCTTCCGACAGCGCCCCTTTTCCCGACAACCGAACAGGAGTCCCGATGTCCCGTCGCGTGCTGATCAGTGGCTCGGTCGCCTACGACACGATCATGGTCTTCGAGGGCCACTTCCGCGATCACATCCTTCCGGATCGCGTGCACATGCTCAACGTGGCCTTCCTCACGCCGCGGCTCAAGCGCGAATTCGGGGGCTGCGCCGCGAACATCGCCTACAACCTGCAGGGCCTGGGCGGCGAGGCCGTGGTGCTGGCCGCGGTGGGACACGACGGCGAGCCGTGCCTGAAGCGCCTGCGCGCGCTGGGCGTCGACACCGCGCCGATGCTCCGCTGCGAGGACCTCTTCACCGCGCAGGCCTTCATCACCACCGACCTCTCCGACAACCAGATCACCGCCTTCCACCCCGGCGCGATGTCCGAGGCCCACCGGGTGTCGGCGGCGCAGGCGGCCAGCGCCGGCGCCGCCTGGGGCATCGTGGCGCCCAACGGGCGCGACGCGATGCTCTCGCACGCGCGGGAGTTCTCGCAGGCCGGCGTGCCCTGGCTGTTCGACCCGGGACAGGGCCTGCCGATGTTCGGCGGCGCCGAGCTGCGCGAATTCGTGGAGCAGGCCTCGGCGGTGGCGGTCAACGACTACGAGGCGGGTCTGCTCACCGAGCGCACCGGATGGTCCGAGGAGGAGATCGCCTCGCGCGTGCAGGCGCTGATCGTGACCCGCGGCGCCGAAGGCTCGGTGCTCTACGAAGGCGGGCGTCGCCAGCTGGTCGAGGCGGTTGCGGTCAAGGACCCGGTCGATCCCACCGGCTGCGGCGACGCCTACCGCGGCGGCCTGCTCTACGGCCTCTCGGCCGGCTGGTCGTGGCGAGACTCCGCGAGACTCGGCTCGCTGATGGGCGCGCTGAAGATCGCGCACCAGGGCGCGCAGAATCACCCGGTGAACCGCGACGAGGTCGCGGCGCGCTACGAGGAACTGTGGGGCACCCGCCCCTGGTGAGGGGCGATCAGCGCGCGAAGGCCATCATTCCGGGGAGCAGCGACTGCAGCAGCGTGAGCAGCACCTGCACCAGGAGGATCAGCACCAGCGGCGAGAGGTCCACGCCGCCGATGGGCGGAACGACCCGGCGGATCGGCGCCAGGAAGGGCCGCGTGAGCGCGGCGATGGTCGGCGCGATCGGCGCATGCGGATTGACCCATGAGAGCACCGCCTGCATCAGCACCAGGGCGGTGAGCAGCCACAGCGACCACTTGAGCAGCCAGAACACCGACAGCATCAGCACCGCGCCGGGCGCCGGAAAGCGTCCGCCGCCGAACAGCGCGACGAACAGCACCGCGAGGACCAGCGACACGACGAAGCCCGCCAAGATGCTGGCCCAGTCGACGGTCCCGCCAGCCGGCAGCACGCGCCGCAGCGGCCTGACCAGCCAGTCGGTGACCGCGACCACGAACTGGCCGACGGGGTTGCGCGCGCCGAGACCGACGCGGTTCATGTAGGCGCGAAGCAGGCAGGCCGTTGCGAGAAGGCTGCCCAGCGTTTCGAGCAGAAGCCAGAGCGCTTGGTGCATGGAGGATCATCCGGGGGTTCGAACGATTCTCGCACAAAGCCCCGTCATGGCCGGCGCGCGTTCACGCGCCGGCCACGCCGGGAGACCGTGCGCGGACCGAAGCGTTCGGCCCGCGCGAACCGTCAGGGACGATTGCCGGTCGGGAACGGCCAGGCTGCGGCCGGGTTCAGCGGCTTGGGTGCCGCGACCTTCTTGGCAGCCGGCTTGCTCGCCGCCGCGGGCTTGGCCGCAGGCTTCTTCGCAGCCGGTTTCTTGGCAGTCGGCTTCTTGGCAGCGGGCTTCTTCGCCGCAGGCTTCTTCGCCGCGACTTTCTTGGCCGCGGGCTTCTTGGCGACAGCCTTCTTGACCGCCTTCACTGCCTTCTTGACGGCCTTCTTGGCAGCGACCTTCTTGGCGGTCACCTTCTTGGCGACCTTGGCGGCCGCCTTCTTGACGGCCTTCTTCGCTGCAGGCTTCTTGGCCGCGACCTTCTTCGCTGCCGGCTTCTTCGCCGCAAGCTTCTTGGCCGCCGGCTTCTTGGCGGCGACCTTCTTCGCCGCGGGCTTCTTCGCCGCGACTTTCTTCGCCGCCGGCTTCTTGGCGGCGGGCTTCTTCGCAGCGACCGCGGCCTTCTTCACGGCGGGTTTCTTGGCGGCGGCCTTCTTGGCCGCAGGCTTCTTCGCCGCGGCTTTCTTCGCGGGCTTCTTGGCGGTTGCCATCACGGATCTCCTTGCGTGGATGTTGCGGTAACGGAGACCCTTGTCGGAGCGCCCGAAGGCGCCCACCGACACGGGCCATTCATCGGCGCAAGAACGCGCGGTGTCCGCGCGAAAGCTCCTACGCTAATGAATTCGGCGCAAAAAAGGCGCCGGCCACCGGGGCGCGACGCCTTATTCGAGGTCTTTCCGCAGAGGGAAGCAGCCCCCGCGGCCACCAGGGGCCGCCTTGCCTGTGCTGCTTCGCCGAGTCCCGATCTGCGGTGAGACCTCAATTCGGATCCTGTGCAAGCCGCGACGTCCGCTCGCGCGAGCCGCCGCCGCGATTTCATTCCCAGTTGAGCGCCCCGCCGGTCTGATACTCGATGACGCGGGTCTCGAAGAAGTTGCGTTCCTTCTTGAGGTCGATCATCTCGCTCATCCACGGGAAGGGGTTCTCTTCCTGAGGGAACAGCGGATCGAGGCCGATCTGCTGCGCCCGGCGGTTCGCGATGAACCGCAGGTAACCCTTGAACATTGATGCGTTCAGGCCGAGCACGCCGCGCGGCATGGTGTCCTCGGCATAGGCGTACTCGAGCTCGACCGCCCGCATGAACAGCGCGCGGACCTCGTCGCGGAACTGCGGCGTCCAGAGGTGCGGGTTCTCGAGCTTGATCTGGTTGATCAGGTCGATGCCGAAGTTGCAGTGCATCGACTCGTCGCGAAGGATGTACTGGTACTGCTCGGCCGCGCCGGTCATCTTGTTCTGACGGCCCAGCGCGAGGATCTGCACGAAGCCCACGTAGAAGAACAGGCCTTCCATCAGGCAGGCGAAGACGATCAGCGACTTCAGCAGCGCCTGGTCGCTCTCGGCCGTGCCGGTCTTGAAGTTGGGATCGGTCAGCGTGTCGATGAACGGAATCAGGAACTCGTCCTTGTCGCGGATCGACTTGACCTCGTGGTACGCGTTGAAGATCTCGCCCTCGTCGAGGCCGAGCGACTCCACGATGTACTGGTAGGCGTGCGTGTGGATCGCTTCCTCGAAGGCCTGGCGCAGCAGGAACTGGCGGCACTCGGGAGCGGTGATGTGCCGGTAGGTGCCCAGCACGATGTTGTTCGCGGCCAGCGAGTCGGCCGTCACGAAGAAGCCGAGGTTGCGCTTGACCAGGCGACGCTCGTCGTCGGTCAGGCCGTTCGGGTTCTTCCAGAGCGCGATGTCGCGGCTCATGTTGATTTCCTGCGGCATCCAGTGGTTGGCGCAGGTGGCCAGGTACTTCTCCCAGGCCCACTTGTACTTGAACGGCACCAGCTGGTTGACGTCGGCGCCGCCGTTGATGATCCGCTTGTCTTCGACGCGCACGCGGCGGTCGCTCTGCGCGACCTGCGAGCCGTTGTGCGGCCGGGCGTCGGCATGAGGCTGGGCCGGAACGGCGATCTGGTCGTGCGTGGCGCGGGCGGCGGCGGGGGCCTGCGGCCGGGCCGCGGTCGGGGCGGCGGCCGCGCTCACCGGCTGGAGAGCCGGCATCGGCGACTGTGCGGGCGCCGGACGGGCCGGCGTGGCAGGAATCGGATCGTCCCAGGAAAGCATCTGAGGTCTCGCTTCAATACTTCGATTTAACTTCTTGTACTGCCGCGAGATTCCGCCGTTATTCACAAGCGGAATCTTACGGCGCGCGTGTACTGCACGCAACGCATTTGCGCGTCGAGTCTTGACGAACGGCCACTTTGTGGTGACCGACGCAACAACTCGCGCCTCGGCGCGCGCATCGACGCGGGCCTCGATGCATGACGCGCGAAGGGCGCGACGCGCATCGAGGCGTCCGTGTCACTGGCAGGCTTCGCATTCCGGATCGTCGAGCGCGCAGAACTTCGGCGCGATCGGTTCGTCGGTCATCGCCGGCTGCACCGCCGACTGCATCGACGACGCCCCGCCAGCCATCGCACTCGCCGCGCCCGCGGCGTAGCTGAAGCCCGCGTTCATGCCGCCGTCGGCCGACACCGCGTTGAGCTGGCCGATCTTGTCGGTGGTCGACTTCTCGGCGCTGGTCGCGCCCAGCGTGCGCAGGTAGTAGGTGGTCTTGAGCCCGCGCAGCCACGCCATCATGTAGGTGTCGTGCAGCTTCTTGCCCGAGGCGCCCGCCATGTAGATGTTCAGCGACTGCGCCTGGTCGATCCACTTCTGCCGGCGCGACGCGCACTCGACCAGCCACGAGGGGTCGACCTCGAAGGCGGTTGCGTAGATCGCGCGCAGCTCGGCCGGCACCCGGTCGATCTTCGACAGCGAGCCGTCGAAGAACTTCAGGTCCGCGATCATGACTTCGTCCCACAGGCCCAGGCGCTTGAGGTCGCGCACCAGGTAGTCGTTGACCACGGTGAACTCGCCCGACAGGTTCGACTTCACGTAGAGGTTCTGGAAGGTCGGCTCGATGCAGGCCGACACGCCGATGATGTTGGAGATCGTGGCGGTCGGCGCGATCGCGATGCAGTTCGAGTTGCGCATGCCGTGGGCGCGGATCCGCTCGCGCAGCGCGCCCCAGTCGAGGGTCTCGGACATGTCGACCTCGACGTAGCCGCCGCGCTGCTCGGCCAGCAGCTTCAGCGTGTCCTGCGGCAGGATGCCCTGGTCCCACAGCGACCC
>MEEC01000205.1 GCA_001724315.1 Lautropia sp. SCN 70-15
CACCGACTCGGGCGTCCGGCCCACCCGGTACTCGTGCGTCTTGATTTCCTTCGGGACTCCGACCTTCATCATGCGCTCCTCGGGGGCGGGGGGGGCCGACACCGAAGCGACCGCGGCGGCTCACCGTCGATCGTAGGCGATCCGCTGCGGCTGCGAAAGCCGCTGTCCCGAGTCTCTCGAGCACGCCTGGATCGTTCGGGTCGGCGCGACCGGGCAAGTAGAATCGCCCGGATGATCGAACCCGACCCCGCCGACCAGGCGCCCTATGCCCGGCTCACGCCGGACCTGATGCTCGATGCGCTCGATGCGGTGGGCCTGCGCGGCGACGGCCGATTCATCGCGCTGAACAGCTACGAGAATCGCGTCTACCAGGTCAGCCTGGAGGACGGTCCCGCCGTGGTCGCGAAGTTCTATCGCCCCGCGCGCTGGAGCGACGCGCAGATCCTCGAGGAGCACGCATTCGCCACCGAGCTCGCCGGGCGCGAGATCCCGGTGGTGGCGCCGCTGCCGCTTCGGCCGGTGTCGCCGGACGCATCGGTGTCCGGAGAGCACGAGACCCTGGCCGCCTTCGCGGGCTATCGCTACGCCGTCTACCCGCGGCGCGGCGGCCGCGCCCCCGAGCTGGACGACCCCGACACGCTGGAGCGCATCGGGCGCTTCATCGGCCGCATCCACGCGGTCGGCGCGATCGCGCCCTTCGCGCACCGGCCGGCCGTCGACGTGGCCAGCTTCGGCGAGGAGCCGCGCGCCTGGCTGCTCGCATACGACTTCGTGCCGGCCGAGCTGCTGCCCGCCTGGCGCGGCATCGTGGACCTCGCGCTCGACGCGGTGCGCGAGGCATTTGCCCGCGCGGGAGCGGTGAAGGCGATCCGGCTGCACGGCGACTGCCATGCGGGCAACATCCTGTGGACCGACGACGGCCCGCATTTCGTGGACTTCGACGATGCGCGCAGCGGGCCCGCGATCCAGGACCTGTGGATGCTGCTGTCGGGCGACCGCGCGTCGATGACGCGCCAGCTGTCGGACCTGCTGGCCGGCTACGAGGACTTCGCCGACCTGGACCGGCGCGAGCTGCAGCTGATCGAGCCCTTGCGCACGCTGCGGCTGATCCACTACTCGGCCTGGCTGGCGCGTCGCTGGCACGACCCGGCCTTCCCGGCCGCGTTCCCGTGGTTCGGCACGCAGCGCTACTGGCAGGACCGGGTGCTGGAGTTGCGCGAGCAGGTGGCGGCGATGCAGGAGCCGCCGCTCGAGTGCGGCTGAAGAATCCGACCCGCAGACGGCCGCAATGCCGCAGGCCGTAGCCTAGCACCGCTGCGCCAGCGAAAGCCCGGGCGCGCCGGGCGGACATCGCCGCCCGGCGAGACGCATCGCTTTCTGGCAAATACAATCGGGGTGTCCCCGTCCGCGACGGGTCGCCATGAATCAAGCCAGAAGGAACCGATGTCCAGGACGCGAACCCTGTCCCTCACCCTCGCTCTCGCTGCCTCGTTGTTCACGCTCGCGGCCCCCGCGGCGCACGCCATCGAGATGGTCAGCGTCGACCGCGAGGTGATCAACCTGCGCACCGGCCCCGGCACGGGCCACGAGGCCACCTGGCGGCTGAACCGCGGCTATCCGCTGATCGTGACCGGCCGCAAGGGCGGCTGGCTGTCGGTGCGCGACTTCGAGAACGACACCGGCTGGGTGCTCGGTCGCCTGACCGCGAAGAAGCCGCACTTCATCGTGAAGGGCCAGGACGTGAACATGCGCAGCGGACCCGGCACCCGCTACAAGGTGGTGGGCAAGGCGCAGTACGGCGAGGTGATGAAGACCCTGGAGCGGCGCAACGGCTGGGCCAAGGTTCGCAACGCCGACGGCCTGAGCGGCTGGATCTCGCGCAAGCTGCTCTGGGGCTGGTAGCCCCCGGAGGGGCCGCCGCGGCCGGCGCCGCCGCGGCGCCCCGATGCGCCGCGGCGAGCCGGCGGGCTCAGCGCCCGTAGACCAGGTCGCGCAGCAGCAGCGACAGGTCCGGCACGTAGGTGATCACCATCAGGCAGCCGATGATCACCGCCACGAAGGGCAGCAGGTCGCGGATGATCTGATCCAGCGATACCCGCGCCACCGTGCAGGCCGCGAACAGGTTGACCCCGAAGGGCGGGGTGATCATCCCGAGCGCCAGGTTCACCACCATCACGATGCCGAAGTGCACCGGGTCGATCCCGAAGTGCGCCGCCACCGGGGCCAGGATCGGCCCCAGCACGATGATCGCCGCGCTGGTCTCGATGAACATGCCGATGAAGAACAGCGCCGCGTTCACGCCGAGCAGGAACAGCGCCGGCGACTGCAGCACCGCCTCGAGCCAGTGACCGATCGCATCCGGCACGCCCGCGCGGGTGAGCAGGAAGGCGAACATGCCCGCGTTGGCGATGATGAACATGATCACCGCCGACGAGATCACCGACTTGCGCAGCGCCCGGTACAGGTCGCTCGGCTTGATCTCGCGGTAGATGAGCATCCCCACGATCAGCGCGTAGAAGACCGCGACGGCCGAGGCCTCGGTGGGCGTGAAGATGCCGCCGTAGATGCCGCCCAGGATGATCACCGGCATCAGCAGCGCCCAGCCGGCCTGCCAGGTGGCCGGGATCACGCCCAGACGACCCTCGCCGTCCTGCTTGCCCCAGCCCTTGATCTTGCACCAGACCCAGACGAAGAACATCAGCGAGGCGGCGATGAACAGCCCAGGCACGATGCCGGCGATGAACAGCTCGCCGATCGAGACCTCGGCGCTGACGCCGTACAGGATCATCGGGATCGACGGCGGGATCACCACGCCGAGCTCGGCGGCCGTGGCCTGAAGCGAGGCCGCGTAGGTGGGCGGGTAGCCGTGATTCTTCAGCGCGGGGATCAGGATCGCGCCGATGGCGAAGGTGGTCGCCACCGAGGAGCCCGACACCGCCGCGAAGATCATGCAGGTCAACACGCAGGTCATCGGCAGGCCGCCCTGCACGCCGCCGACCAGGCTCTTGGCGAACTCCACCAGGCGACGCGAGATGCCGCCGGTTTCCATCAGGTTGCCGGCCAGGATGAAGAAGGGAATGGCGGCCAGCGGGAACTTGTTGATCGAATTGAACATCTCCTTCACGGAGATGAGCATGTGGGCGTTCGATATCTGCAGGCCGACGATGGCCGACAGGCCGATCGATACGGCAACCGAGATGGTCAGCGTGAACGCCAGGACCATCGTGACGATCATCGCGAGGGTCATTGCGCGGTCTCCAGTTCGAGCCGCTGCGGGTCGATCAGCGCGCCGACCAGGCCGATGAGCGAGAACACCGCGCCGACCGGCAGGGCCAGGTAGGCCCAGAACATCGACAGGCTCTCCAGGCCGGCAATGGTCTGCACGCCGCCGCGCTGCGCGTAGTCCCAGCCCCACCACAGGACGATGACCATCAGCGCCACGCTGGCGACGAACACGATCCACTCGAGCGCGCGCCGCACCGGCTGCGAGCTCCAGCGGTACAAGGCGTCGACGCAGACCATGGCGCCCTGCCGGAAGGCGGCGGGAATCGCGAGGAAGACCATCCAGATCAGGCTGAAGCGGATCAGCACCTCGGTCCATTCGGCGGGCTGCTCGAGCACGAAGCGGGTGATGATCTGGAACATGCCGAGCGAGGCCGCGACGACCATCATCGCGCAGGCTCCGATCATGGCAACCCCTGTGCTCAGGCGCTCGAAGCTGAGGAATGCCTGTTTCATCGGTGAGTCACATGGAAAAAAGAAAGCCCGCCGGCGTGGCGCTGGCGGGCTCGGATTGCACCGCGACGGGGCGGATTACTGGACGTTGCGGATCTTGTCCAGGTTCGCCTTGCCGAACTCCTTCTCGAACTGGGCCATGACCGGCGCGAGCGTGGCCTGGAACTTGGACTTGTCGACGTTGTCGACGACCTGCATGCCGAGCTCGCGCAGCTTCGCCACGCCGTTGGCGTCGTCCTTGTCCACGCGGGCGCGGTTGGCCTCGACCGCGACCTTGGCGGCCTCGAGGAAGGCCTTCTTGTCGGCGTCGGAGAGCTTGTCGAACGCGCCCTTGTTCATCAGCAGGATGCAGGGCGAGTAGACGTGGCCGGTCAGCGACAGGTGCTTCTGGACCTGATCGAACTTGGCGGCCATGATGACCGACAGCGGGTTCTCCTGGCCGTCGACCGTGCCTTGCTGCAGCGCGGTGAACACCTCGGGGAAGGCCATCGGCGTGGTCACGATGCCCAGGCCCTTGTACGCGGCGATGTGAACCGGGTTCTCCATCGTGCGCATCTTCAGGCCCTTCAGGTCATCGGGGGCGACGACCGGGCGCTTGCTGTTCGTCATGTGGCGAACGCCGTTCTCGCCCCAGGCCAGGGCCTTGAAGCCCTTGGACTCGAACTTCTTGAGCAGGTCCTGGCCGATTTCGCCGTCGAGCACCTTGCGGGCGTGGGCCTTGTCGCGGAACAGGAAGGGCACGTCGAGGATCTTGGTCTCGGGCACGAAGTTCGGCACCGGGCCGCTCGAGCTGAACGCCAGTTCCTGCGTGCCGAGCTGGACCGCCTCGATGTACTCGCGCTCGCCGCCCAGCGAACCGTTGTAGAAGGTCTGGATCTTGTAGCGGCCGTTGGTCCGCTTCTCGACTTCCTGGGCGAAGGTGTCGATCGCGACGCCCTGGTGCGAATCCTTGGCGGTGGCGATGCTGATCCGCATCGTGGTCTGCGCGGCGGCGCCGGCCATCAGGCCCATCGCGAGGGCAAGGCCGAGAGTCAGCTTGGTCAGTTTCATTTGGTCTCCGTTTTTGCGAGGTCGCGATCGGTCCGATCGATCCCGGACCGCGATTGTAGGGAATTCCGGGACGGCGTGTTCAGAACACCCTGCGGAACCAGAGCATCGAGAGCAGCGCCGAGAGAAACGCGAGGGCGGCGCCGGCCCCGGCGAACAGGGCGGTGACCTCGGTCTCGCGGGTTTCCAGGACCACCTTGGCGGTCAGCGACTCGTAGACCTTCTTCAGGTCCTCGGCGGTGCCGGCATAGAAGTACTCGCCCATCGTGATGTCGGCGATCGCCTTCAGCGCGTCTTCATCGAGCCGGACCCGCATGGACCAGCCGTCGCCGACCAGGATCTCGCCGTTGGGCGTGCCGATGCCCACCGTGTAGACCCGCACCCCGCGCTCGGCGGCCATCCAGGCCGAGGCGATCGGGTCCGGCCCGGTGGTGGTCTGGCCATCGGTCAGCAGGATGATGACCGCGGACTCGTGCGAGCCGGGCGGCACCGGCGGCGGCGCCGGCTTCGCCTCAACGCCCGCGGCCGGCGCGGCGCTGCGGCCCC
>MEEC01000206.1 GCA_001724315.1 Lautropia sp. SCN 70-15
GAGCAGGTACTGGGCACCCCGGCCAAGATCTTCTACAAGTACGAGGGCGTCAGCCCGGCGGGCAGCCACAAGCCGAACACCGCGGTCCCGCAGGCCTTCTACAACAAGGAAGCGGGCATCAAGCGCCTGACCACCGAGACCGGAGCGGGCCAGTGGGGCTCGTCGCTCGCCTTCGCCGGCGCGCTGTTCGGCATCGACGTGACCGTGTTCCAGGTGCGCGTGTCCTACGACCAGAAGCCCTACCGTCGCGCGCTGATGGAGTCCTACGGCGCGCGCTGCATCCCGTCGCCGTCGACCGAGACCGAGTACGGCCGTGCGGTGCTGGCCAAGCGGCCCGATCACCCGGGCAGCCTGGGCATCGCGATCTCCGAGGCGGTCGAGATCGCCGCGCAGCGCGAGGACACCAAGTACGCGCTCGGCTCGGTGCTGAACCACGTGCTGCTGCACCAGACCGTGGTCGGCATCGAGGCGATGGAGCAGATGCAGATGGCCGACGCGTATCCCGACGTCATCGTCGGCTGCACCGGCGGCGGTTCCAACTTCGCCGGCATCGCGTTCCCGTTCATCGGGGCGGGCCTGCGCGGCGGCGCCAAGCCGCGCATCGTGGCGGTCGAGCCGGCGGCCTGCCCGTCGCTGACCCGCGGCAAGTACGCCTACGACTTCGGCGACACCGCGCACATGACCCCGCTCACCAAGATGCACACGCTGGGCTCGACCTTCACGCCGCCGGGTTTCCACGCCGGCGGCCTGCGCTACCACGGCATGGCGCCGCTGGTCTCGCACCTGAAGGAGCTCGGCCTGATCGAGGCGACTGCCTACCACCAGACCGAATGCTTCGCGGCCGGCATCCAGTTCGCGCGCGCCGAGGGCATCCTGCCGGCGCCGGAGGCCAACCACGCGGTGAAGGGCGCGATCGAGGAGGCGCTGCGCTGCAAGCGGGAGGGCCGATCCGAGACCATCCTGTTCAACCTGTGCGGCCACGGTCACTTCGACATGCAGGCCTACATGGACTATTCGGCAGGCAAGCTGACCGACCAGACCTACGACGAGCAGGAGCTGGCGATGGCGCTGTCGGGCCTTCCCAGCGTGCCCGAACCCGCCTGATGCGGGTCGAGGTCCGCCACAACGAGGCGGCGTCGCGCTTCGAGGCCACGGTCGAAGGCCTGCTCTGCCGGGCCGACTACCGCCTCGACGGCGGCACGATGCGCGTCTTCCACACCGAGGTGCCGCGCGCGCTGGAAGGCCGCGGCATCGCGGCCGGACTGGTGCGGGCGGCCTTCGACCACGCGGCGCAGCATGGCTTGAAGGTCGACCCGGTGTGCTCGTACGTGCGGGTCTGGGCCCGGCGTCATCCCGAGGTGGAGGGCCTGCTCGCGCGATCTTGATCGCGATCAAACCGCGCGCGCCGATGTCGGCGTCTCATGGCCTCTTCCTGCCGGCGCAGACCGGCGACCGCAACCGGTCGACAAGGAGGAGAACGCGACATGGACGCGAGCACGCAGACCCTTCTCTGGATGTACGAGAAGATGGTCGAGATCCGCGAGTACGAGGAAACGCTGGTCAAGGACTACCTCGAGGGAAAGCTCCCGCCGAACATCCAGAAGGGCCTGGCCTTCGACATCGGCTCGGGGCCGGTGCCGGGCGAGATGCACCTGGCCGCGGGCCAGGAGCCGGTCGCCGTGGGTGTCTGCGCGCACCTGCGCAAGGAAGACACCGTGGTCGGCACCCACCGGCCGCACCACTTCGCGATCGCCAAGGGGGTGCCGCTCGACCGCATGACCGCCGAGATCTTCGGCAAGGCCTCCGGGCTCGGCAAGGGCAAGGGCGGTCACATGCACCTGTTCGACCCCGAGCATCGCTTCAGCTGCAGCGGCATCATCGGCGCCAGCCTGCCGCCGGCCTGCGGGGCGGCGCTGGCCGCGAAGAAGCTGGGCCGCGACTGGGTCGCGGTGGCCTTCTTCGGCGAGGGCGCGGCCAACCAGGGATCCTTCCACGAATCGCTGAACCTCGCGGCGCTCTGGAAGCTGCCGGTGGTCTTCGTGTGCGAGGACAACCACTGGGCGATCTCTGTGCCCAAGGACGCGGCCACCTCGATCTCCTGGGTGGCCGATCGCGCGCCGGCCTACGGCATGCCCGGCGTCAAGGTGCCCGAGAACGACGCGATGGCGGTGTACGAGGCGGCCGGCCCGGCGATCGCGCGGGCCCGGCGCGGCGAGGGCCCCACGCTCATCGAGGTGAAGACCGACCGCTACCTCGGCCACTTCCAGGGCGATGCGGAGGTCTACCGCCCGAAGGACGAAGTGCCGAAGCTGCGCGCCAACGATCCGATTCCGCGACTGGCGGCGCAGCTCGCCGGCAAGGGCCTGATGTCCGAGGCGGACCGCGCGGCAAGCGAATCCGCCGCGAAGGGAAGGGTCGCGGAGGCCTTCCGCTTCGCCCGCGAAAGTCCGCTGCCGAAGCCGGCCGATGCGCTGGCCGACGTGTTCGCCTGAAGGAGGATCCAGTCATGAGCGAAAGCAGGAAGCTGACGATGGCCCAGGCGATCGCCGAGGCGATCGGCCAGGAAATGGCGCGCGACCCCGCCGTGTTCGTGATGGGCGAGGACATCGGGAAGTACGGCGGCATCTTCGGCGCGACCGGCGGGCTGCTCGATCGCTTCGGCCCCGAGCGGATCATGGACACGCCGATATCGGAGACGGCCTTCATCGGGGCGGCCACCGGCGCCGCCGCCACCGGCATGCGGCCGATCGCGGAGCTGATGTTCGTGGACTTCTTCGGCGTGTGCATGGACCAGATCTACAACCACCTGGCCAAGAACACCTACATGTCGGGCGGCGCGGTGAAGCTTCCGGTGGTGCTGATGACCGCGATCGGCGGCGGCTACAACGACGCCGCCCAACATTCGCAGTGCCTGTACGCCACCTTCGCGCACCTGCCGGGACTGAAGGTGGTGGTGCCGTCCAACGCCTACGACGCGAAGGGCCTGATGATCCAGGCGATCCGCGACGACAACCCGGTGCTCTTCATGTTCCACAAGGGGATCATGGGCCTGCCCTGGATGGCCTACTTCGAAGGCAGCACCGCCGAGGTGCCCGAGGGCGAGTACACCGTTCCCTTCGGCCAGGCGCGGGTGGTCCGAGAGGGCAGGGATCTCACGCTGGTCACGCTGAGCCAGATGGTCCACAAGGCGGAGATCGCCGCCGGCAAGCTGGCCGCGGAGGGCATCGACGTCGAGGTCATCGACCTGCGCACGCTGGTCCCGCTCGACCGCATGGCGGTGCTGGACTCCGTCGGCAAGACCGGCCGCCTGCTGGTGGTCGACGAGGACTACCTGAGCTTCGGCCTGAGCGGCGAGATCTCGGCCATCGTGGCGGAGAACCTCGACCGGGTCGCGCTGCGCGCGCCGGTGCGCAGGCTCGCGGTGCCGGACGTGCCGATCCCGTACAGCCGGCCGCTCGAGCAGGCGGTCATCCCGCAGGTGCAGGCGATCGTCGATGCCGCGCGGGCCACCTGCTCGGCCAGGCTGCGCGAAGCGGTGGCCGCGTGACCGAGGCCGGGCTTCCCGATTCGGCCTGGACCGACGTCGATCCGTCGGCCGAGGCGCTGCTCGACCGCTGGCGGGTAGCCGAAGGCGATCGCGTCGATGCCGGGCAGCCGCTGGCCGACGCGGTGCTGGTCAAGACGGGTTTCGAGATCGTCGCCCCGTGCAAGGGGGTGGTCGAGCGGATCCTGGTGGCGGCCGGCGAGACCTTCGGCCGCGGGGTGCCGGTCGCGCAGTTGCGCGAGGGCGCCTGAGCGTGCCTGCCGCCGAGACGGCGATCCCGACCCCGACCGACGCGGCCGGCGAGCAGGCATGGAACGCTGCGACCCTGGCCCGGCGGCCGGTTCCGGTCGCCTCGCGCGTCTGGCGGTGGCCGCGCCCGGGCATCGTGCTGGGCTGCGCGCAGCGCGGCCTGTTCGACGCGGTGCGGAGCCGCGTCGACGCCGGCGTCGAGGTGCTGGTGCGCGAGGCGGGCGGCGGCGCGGTGCTGGTGGGGCCCTGGATGATCGGCGTCTCGCTGGTGCTGCCCGTCGGCGATCCGCGGGCCGGGCGCTCGCCGACCGAGGGTTACCGCTGGCTGTCGCTCAGGCTCGCCGACTCGCTGCGCGAGTCGGGTTGCGATGCACGGGCCCTGTCGCCGGAGGCGGTGAAGGCGAGCCGCGGCGCCGCCGGCGACCCGGCGAGCGTCCCCTGGGCCTGCTTCGGCTCGCTGTCGGCCTGGGAGATCGTCGATGCGCAGGGTCGCAAGCTGGTGGGGCTGGCGCAGCGACGCACCCGCGACGCGGTGCTGCTGGTGGCCGGTGTCCTGGCGACCGAGCCCGACTGGGCGCTGCTGTGCGAGGCGATGGGCGCGCCCGCAGACGCGGGGCGACTGCAGGCGCTGACCGCTTCCTGCCTGCCCGCGGGCGGCCGGGTCGAGGCGCTTGCCGCGCGGATCGAATCGGCGATCGGGCAGGGCTGAGATCGGCCGGCGCGGCGCGCGGCTGTCGTTGTGCGCGCCTGCCGCTGCGCGTCTCAGGCCAGGTCGGCGACCAGGGCCGCGCGGATCTCGGCGGACACCGGTTCCTGGGCGGCCTTGTAGTTCGGATGATCCACGCCGATCGACAGCGGAACGCCGTACTTGAGCGCGGCGGCCATGTCCTCGGTGAGCTCGAAGCGCATGAAGTGCACCGACGAGGTCTTCTCCTCGTTCTCGCGCTCGAGGTCCTCGTCCGCGATCGCGTAGACCTTCGGCGAGCCCTCGACCTGCACCCAGACCTTGTCCTCGATGCCGATCAGTTTCGAGAGCTCGCGCTTGCGCACGTCGGCGTCCTCGTACTCGATCAGCATCGTGGCCTTGAAGTTGCGGCCGTCCGGGATCAGCGGGTTGTAGGCCTCGAGCTCGTGCTGGATGCCTTCTTCCTCGAAGATCTTCTCGATCCGCAGCATCTCCTGGATCTGGTAGCGGATCGTGAGCTCGTCCTCGAACAGCAGCGTGACGTGCGGGCCCAGGTGGACCGCGCGGTGCTTCTTGTGCGCGATGACCTTCTTGCGGAACTCGGGCCGGGCCTTGGCGTAGGCCTCCAGCGTCATCAGCGAGTCACGGGTGACTTTTGCCATCGTTCAATCCTTCGATTCGGGGCGGGGTCGAGGAGCCCCGCCCGACCAAGCGAGTATCGGGGAGCGACTCGGGCGGGGCTCCTCTCGACCCCGATCCGAATCGACTGACGTCATGCCAGGCCGTAAGCCATCCTCAAAAGGGTGATGGGGTGCGCCAGTTTGCCGTCGACATTGCGGCCGGCCTCGGTCATCCCCTGCTCGATGTGGTGGCCGGCGAGCTGGCAGTCCGACGCGATCCAGTCGGGCTCGCCGCCGCCCGGGTGCTCGCCCATCTGCCGGAACACCGGCCGGCCGATCTTCATCGCGACCTCGTGGAACTCCTTCTTCACCCCCCAGGTGCCGGCGTGGCCCGAGCAGCGCTCGATGGCGTTGACGTTCGTGTCGGGCACCATCTGCAGCATCTCGCGGGTCTTCTGGCCCACGTTCTGCACCCGCAGGTGGCAGGCGATGTGGTACGAGACCTTGCCCAGCGCGGTCTTGAAGTCGGTCTTCAGCAGGCCGTCCTTCGCGCGGGCCACGAAGTACTCGAAGGGGTCGTACATCGCTTCCTGGACCGCCTTCACGTCGGCGTCGTCCGGGAACATCAGCGGCAGCTCCTGCTTGAACATCAGCGCGCAGGAGGGAATGGGCGCGAGGATCGCGTAGCCCTCGCGCGCGAGCTTCGCCAGCGCCGGGATGTTCTTTTCCTTGAGCGCCGCGACCGACTCGAGGTCGCCGAGCTCGAGCTTGGGCATGCCGCAGCAGGCCTCCTTCTCGGCCAGCACGTGCGGGATCTCGTTGTGCTCCAGCACCTTGATCAGGTCGTGGCCGATGCCGGGCTCGTTGTAGTTGATGTAGCAGGTCGCGTAGATCGCGACCTTGCCGGGGGTGCGCTCGCCGTCGCGCACCGGGTAGCCCTTCGAGGGCGCGGCGTAGGCGCGGAACTTCTCGCTGGTGAACTCGGGCAGCCAGGCCTTGTGGTGAACGCCGAGCTGCTTCTCGACCACGTTGCGCACCGTCTTGTTCTTCGCCAGCGCGTTGACCGCCTTGACCACCACCGGGATGCCGGCCAGCGTGCCGTTGCGATCGGTCGAGGACAGCTGCTTGTCACGGAACCGGGTGGGCGTGCCCTGCCGGAACTGGATCGCCTTGGCGCGCAGCATCAGGTGGGGGAAGTCCAGGTTCCACGGGTGCGGCGGCACGTACGGGCACTTGGTCATGTAGCAGACGTCGCACAGGTAGCACTGGTCCACCACCTTCCAGTAGTCCTTGCGATCGACGCCGTCGACCTCCATGGTGGACGACTCGTCGACCAGGTCGAACAGGGTGGGGAACGCGTTGCACAGGCTGACGCAGCGCCGGCATCCGTGGCAGATGTCGAAGACGCGCTCCATCTCGTCGAGCGCGGACTTCTCGTCGTAGAACTCGGGGTTCTTCCAGTCGAGAGGATGGCGGATGGGGGCTTCGAGCGATCCTTCGCGTACGGTCATCGTCGTTCCCTGCAGAGGTCTTCGTGTTCGATGGGGCCGGTGCCGCCGGCGCGAGCCGGCGCCCGGAACGCGTGTCCGGAACGAAAAGGGGAGCGCGCGCGCTCCCCCGTCCGCTGGCCGGAGAGCGTCGTGCGGCAGTCGTCGGCCGCGCGACGCACCCCCGGACGGGCGATCAGGCCAGGCCTTCGAGAGCCTTGGCGAACTTGTTCGCGTGCGAACGCTCGGCCTTGGCCAGCGTCTCGAACCAGTCGGCGATCTCGTCGAAGCCTTCGTCGCGCGCGGTCTTGGCCATGCCCGGGTACATGTCGGTGTACTCGTGGGTCTCGCCGGCGACGGCGGCCTTCAGGTTGGCTTCCGAGGAGCCGATCGGCAGGTCGGTGGCGGGGTCGCCCACTTCGGCCAGGTAGTCCAGGTGGCCGTGCGCGTGGCCGGTCTCGCCTTCGGCGGTGGAGCGGAACAGCGTGGCGACTTCCGGGTGGCCTTCGACGTCGGCCTTGTTTGCGAAGTACAGGTAGCGGCGGTTGGCCTGGCTCTCGCCGGCGAACGCATCCTTCAGGTTCTGATGGGTCTTCGTTCCCTTCAGGCTCGGCATTGAAGTCTCCTTGATTGACGGTGGGTCGGAGGATCGCCGGACCGTGCTCGACGGTCGTCGGCGAGCGCCAAAAGGTTAGCAAACTCCGATTGCGCGGGCCAATTGACGAAACATATCCGATTGATTGCGTCAGGCTATCGCACGACCGTCGCGGGCACGCGCGGGGGCCGATGCGAGGCCCGGGAGCTCGAGGCGGGCGCGCAGCCCGCTTCCGGGCGTGGACGCGAGCCTGAGGCTGCCTCCGTAGCGGCGGGCGATGCGGTCGACGATCGCCAGCCCGAGTCCCGCGCCGCCGCTGTCGCTGCGTTCGGCGTCCATTCGCTCGAAGGGGCGAAGCAGCCGTTCGAGCTGTTCGGCGGGCACGCCCGGGCCGGCGTCGGCCACTTCGATGGCGATGCCGGTCGGGGTGGCCGACGCCCGCAACGCGATCCGCGCCACGCCGTCCGCGCTGCGGCCGTAGCGCAGCGCGTTGTCGATCAGGTTGCCGATCGCGCGAATCAGGTCGGTGGGATCGCCCTCCCAGCTGCGCGTGTCGCCAGTGTCCACCGACAGCTCCAGCGCGTCGGCGGCGACGAGCGGGCGATAGCTCGACGCGGCGGCTTCGATCACTGCGGGCACGTCGACCGCTTCGCCGCGCGGCGGTTGCGCGATCCGCGCGTAGTGCACGAACTGTCCGACGATGCGATCGATCCGGTCGATGTCGCCGGCCATGGCCTCGCGCTGCGCCTCGTCCAGCCGCGCCAGCTCGATCTCCATGCGCAGGCGCGCGAGCGGGCTGCGGATGTCGTGGGAGATGCCGGCCAGCGCGATCGTGCGGTCCCGCTCGAGCGCCGCCAGGTCGGCGGCCATCCGGTTGAAGCGCCGGTTGAGCTCGGCGATCTCGATGGGACCGCGCACCGGCAGCGGCGGCGGCGCCTCGCCG
>MEEC01000207.1 GCA_001724315.1 Lautropia sp. SCN 70-15
AAGTCGGCACCCACGAGGCACTCGGTGGAGCCCCCGCCGATGTCGATCACCAGCCGCTGCCGGCCGTCGCGCGGCAGCGCGTGCGCCGCGCCGAGGTAGATCAGGCGGGCCTCCTCGAGGCCCGAGATCACCTCGATCGGGAAGCCCAGCGCCGCCTCGGCCGTGGCCAGGAAGTGGCCGGCGTTGCCGGCCACCCGCAAGGTGTTCGTGGCGACCGCGCGCACGGTCTGGGGCGCGAACGAACGCAGCCGCTCGCCGAAGCGGGCCAGCGCCTCGACGCCGCGGGTCTGGGACTCCGCATCGAGCGTGCCGTCGTCGCGCAGGCCGGCGGCGAGCCTGACCGTGCGTTTGAGGCTGTCCAGCGGCTCGATGACGTGGCCGTCCGCGCCGGGCGCGACCCGGCCGATCATCAGCCTGAAGCTGTTCGACCCGAGGTCGACCGCGGCGAGCAGTTGTTGTTCCGGCATGCGAAATGTTGTGGCATCTTCGAATCTACGTCGACAGTATGGCAAATCCGTGTCACCCCGCAGATCCGTCATCGAACCGTCACGAAAGCGCGGCAGACTCCGCGCGATGAACGCAACGGCTGCTTCAGGCCCCCGCCTGCTCAATCGGGAACTCGGCATCCTGGCCTTCAACGAGCGCGTGCTCGCGCAGGCCGAAGATCCCGACATGCCGCTGCTCGAGCGGCTGCGATTCCTCACGATCGTCAGCAACAACCTCGACGAGTTCTTCGAGATCCGGATCGCCGAGCTCAAGCAGCTGCGCCTGCGCGGCCGCGAGCCGGCCGAGTCGCGGGCGGCCCGCGACGAGATCGTCGCCCGGGCGAGACGGCTGGTGGAGCGCCAGTACGCGCTGCTGAACAACACGATCCTGCCGGCGCTGGCCACGCACGGCGTGGTCATCCACCTGAGCGGCACCTGGACCGAGGCGCAGCGCGCCTGGGCCGAGCGCTACTTCGATTCCGAGGTCGAGCCGCTGCTCACGCCGATCGCGCTGGATCCCTCGCACCCGTTTCCGCGCATCCTGAACAAGAGCCTGAACTTCATCGTCGAGCTGCACGGCCAGGACGCCTTCGGCCGCAAGGCCGGCGTGGCGATCGTGCAGGCGCCGCGCGCGCTGCCCAGGGTGCTGGCGGTTCCGCCTGAGATCTCGGGCGCGCCGCACGGCGTGATGCTGCTGTCCTCGATCGTGCAGGGCTTCGTCGATCGGCTGTTCCCGGGCATGACGGTGCGCTCGGTCCACCAGTTCCGGCTCACGCGAGACAGCGACCTGTTCGTCGACGACGAGGAGGTCACCGACCTGCGCGAGGCCCTGCAGGGCGAGCTCTCGCAGCGCCACTACGGCGACGAGGTGAGGCTCGAGGTCTCGGCCGGCATCCCGGATTCGCTGGTGGGCCTGCTGCTGCGCGAGTTCGAGCTCGACGAGCACGACTGCTACCGGGTGGCCGGTCCGGTCAACCTGGTGCGGCTGCAGCAGATCATCGACCTGGTGGACCTGCCCGAGCTCAAGTTCGCGCCCTTCGAGCCGGCCGTGCCGGCGGTGCTGCGCGAAAAGGACCTGTTCGCGGCCATCCGCAAGCACGACATCCTGGTCCACCATCCCTACGAGTCCTTCTCGCCGGTGATGGAGTTCCTGGTCAGCGCCGCGCGCGACCCGAAGGTCGTCGCGATCAAGCAGACCGTGTATCGCACGGGGGCCGACTCGGCGCTGATGCAGGCGCTGATCGACGCGGCCCAGGCCGGCAAGGAAGTGACGGTGGTCGTCGAGCTGATGGCGCGCTTCGACGAGGAGACCAACATCAACTGGGCCGACAAGCTCGAGCGCGCCGGCGCCCACGTGGTCTACGGCGTGGTCGGCCACAAGACCCACGCCAAGATGGCGATGGTGCTGCGCCGCGAGGCGGGCAAGGACGGCACGAAGCTTCGGCGCTACGCGCACCTGGGCACCGGCAACTACCATCCGCGCACCGCGCGGCTGTACGAGGACTTCGGCCTGTTCACCGCCAACGAGGACATCTGCAGCGACGTGCACGAGGTCTTCCGCCGGCTCACCGGTCTGGGCCAGCGCGGCACGCTCAGGCAGCTCGCCCAGGCGCCGTTCACGCTGCACGAGATGGTGCTGGCCTCGATCCGCCGCGAGGCGTCCAACGCCCGCGCGGGGCGCAAGGCGCGCATCGCCGGGACCGTCGAGCACGTCACAGCGCCCATGACGAGCATCGAGCGCATGAGGCGCAAGAACCCGCTGCCGAAGAACTTCCCGCGCGCGACCAACGACGAATAGCGATCCCCGAAAACCTCATAGTTGGAGTGGGGCAGGGCGCTGGCCAGGTGGTAGACCGGCCTGTGGATAACTCGGGAACCTCCCCGAAAACCTCATTTTAAGGCCCCGGATTCCTCATAGTACGCCCCGAATCTCTCACACTTACCCCCCTGTTTTCCCCGAAAACCTCACCGGAGTCCCCGGAAACCTCACAATAAAATCGACAAGCCGTTGAATCGGCTGTTTGAATCGGCTCATGAATCTTGAATCTTAGAACATTGAATAAAGAAGAACGGGATTTCCCATAGTAATCGTTCGCATTTTGCAACGAAACCACAGAAGGCTTGCCCTTCGGGCTGCGCCTAATCGGACGCGCTTCGCGCGGCTTTAGCAGACACGCGCGCGCACGGCGCGCGTGACGTTTTTAGATACCAAGCAAGCCAAGCAGCACCAAAGCGCACTACAGATCAACGTCAGGGCCAGCGGATAGGTCGTAAAGAGGCTTCCGAGGAAGGTGCTGGGTTAAGTGTAGCGCGTAACTTTACACGATAGCGCGCACCTGATAGACTTTCTTGAGATTGATTCGACCACTTGCCCGAAAAACCCGCCATGTTGAAACCACGAAAACCGCCGCCCGACGCGCTGCATCCCGGCCAGTTTGTCCGCACACGGATCATCGAGCCGCTTGGGCTTTCCGTGAAGGATGCCGCCCAAGCTCTCGGCGTTCACCGGGTCGCGCTGTCGCGGTTTTTGAACGAGCAGGCCGCGCTGTCGCCCGAAATGGCGATCCGCCTGGAAAAGGCGTTCGACGCAAGCATGGAAAACCTCATGCGGATGCAGAACGACTATGACATTGCACTGGCCTGCCAGCACAAAGACGACATCAAAGTTGAGCGGTTCGTGCCGTCGTTCTCGGCTGACGCGCAACCAAAACTGATTTGAGTGGAAGGGTAGGGGAAGATGGCACGAGGACAACCCAAAAAAGACGCAGAAAGGAACGCTGACGCCCACCTTACAGTGAACGGTAATGGTGGCTTTGAATCACAGTTGTTCCTTGCTGCTGACAAGCTTCGCAAGAACCTTGAGCCTTCCGACTACAAGCACGTCGTTCTTGGGCTGATTTTTTTGCGTCACGTTTCGCAGAGCTTCGAGGCGCGTTATGCAGCCCTGCTCGCCGAAGCCCCCGATGCCGTTGAAGACCCGGACGAGTATTCCGCCGAGAATGTCTTCTGGGTGCCGAAGGAAGCCAGGTGGGCGCATCTTCAGGCCAACGCCAAGCTTCCGAGCATCGGCAAGCTGATCGACGATGCCATGGGCGCGATCGAAGCGGCTAATGCCACGCTCAAGGGCGTGTTGCCTAAGGACTACAACAGACCGGCGCTCGACAAGGTGATGCTGGGCGAGCTCATTGACCTGATTTCTGGCATCGCCCTTCACGACGAAGGCGCGAAAGCGCGCGACCTTCTCGGCAAGGTCTATGAGTACTTTCTCGGAGGCTTTGCCGGGTCCGAAGGCAAGCGTGGCGGTGAGTTCTACACTCCCAGGTCCGTTGTCCGAGTCCTTGTCGAGATGTTGGAGCCTTTCCCCGACCCCCAACGCGGCGTCGATGGGCGCGTCTATGACCCGTGTTGTGGGTCAGGCGGTATGTTCGTCCAAGCGGAGCGATTCCTCGAAGCTCACGGCGGCCGCATCGGTCAGCTCGCCATCTATGGGCAGGAAAGCAACTACACGACCTGGCGGCTCTGCAAGATGAACCTTGCCGTGCGCGGGATCGACGCTAGCGGCATCGCTTGGAACAACGAAGGCACCTTCCAGAAGAACGAGTGGCGCGACAAGAAGTTCGACTTCATCCTCGCCAACCCACCCTTCAATATCTCAGACTGGGGTGGCGAGCGGCTACGCGAAGACGTGCGGTGGAAATTTGGCCCGCCCCCGGCTGGCAATGCCAACTATGCTTGGCTTCAGCATATTCTATGGCAGCTAGCCCCGAACGGCACGGCGGGGGTAGTGCTCGCCAACGGCTCAATGTCGTCGAACCAAAGCGGTGAAGATGTCATCCGCCGCAACATGATCGAAGCCGATGTCGTCGATTGCATGATTGCATTGCCAGGACAGCTTTTCTACTCAACCCAGATTCCGGCCTGCTTGTGGTTTCTTGCCCGTAACAAAGGCAATGGTCGCTTCCGCGACCGGCGCGGCCAAGTACTGTTTATCGATGCGCGCAAGCTCGGCCATATGGTGGACCGGACCCGCAAGGAGTTCGGCGACAAGGATATCAAGAAGATCGTTGGCACCTACCATGCGTGGCGGGGTGAAGATGGGGCAGGGGCCTACGAGGATGTTCCCGGTTTCTGCAAGTCTGCCGATTTGGAGGAAATCAAGGGCCACGGTTTCGTTCTGACACCAGGGCGCTACGTCGGAGCCGAAGCAGCCGAAGTAGATGACGTACCGTTTTTCGACCGCTTTGCGGCACTGCGTGAGACGCTTGAAGAACAGTTCGCTCAGGCCGAAGCTCTCACAGAGATAATTCGCGCGCGCCTATCTGGAGTTGGGCCGTGAGTGAAGGGTGGCAGTCAGTGCTGTTAGGTGAAGTCTGCGCGATCAACCCAGACCGCGTTGACAGAGGTCAACCGAACGGCTTGATCCGGTATATCGACATTTCGTCCGTAGGCATAGGACACCTGACCGCGGAACCGCAACAGATACGATTGGCCGACGCTCCTTCCAGAGCACAGCGTCTAGTTCGACATGGCGATACGATTTTATCGACAGTCCGCCCAGTAAGGCGGAGCATGTTAAGGGTCTCCAAGTCCCTGGATGGATGTGTAGCATCCACGGGATTTGCAGTGCTGCGCGCTGACCCCCACCAGCTTGAACCCGGTTTCTTGTGGGCGATCGTTTCGCAGCAAAGTTTCACAAATTATCTGGTTACTCGCGAAGAAGGTGCCG
>MEEC01000208.1 GCA_001724315.1 Lautropia sp. SCN 70-15
TTCCTCCGCTCTGGAAGGCGGAACTCTGGCGTGTGCCCCTTGGCGAGACAAGCGAGACAAGCGATGCTCTGCCATTAGCTGGGTTGAGGGCAAGTATGACCACGCAAAAGAACGATTCATCACAGACGAATTCGGCCATCGTGGCTGACTATCGCGCGCGTACCGGCGGCTCCGCCGTGCTGTACGAACGCGCGGCCAAGGTGCTGCCGAGCGGCATCACGCACGACGCCCGCTATCTCGACCCCTATTCGATCCACGTCTCGCGCGCCGTCGGGCCACGCAAGTGGGATGTCGACGGCAACGAGTATGTCGATTATTTCGGCGGCCACGGCGCGATGCTGTTGGGCCACTCGCATCCCGCCGTCATCGAGGCGGTGAAGCGGCAGATCGAGCTGGGCACGCACTACGGATCGAGCCACGAGCTGGAGGTGCGCTGGGCGGAACTGGTGTGCGAGTTGATTCCGTCGGCCGAGAAGGTGCGCTTCACGGCGTCGGGCACGGAGGCCTCGCACATGGCGATCCGCCTGGCGCGCGCCTACACCGGCAAGGACAAGATCGTGCGCTTCATCGGCCATTTCCACGGCTGGCACGACACCGTGGCGGCCGGTGCCACCTCGCACTACGACGGCACGACGACTCCGGGCGTCCCGCAGAGCGTCGCCGATCTCACCATCCTGATGCCGTCCGACGATGTCGGCGCCGTCGTGAAGCTGCTGGAGAGCCGTGACGACATCGCCGCCGTAATGTTCGAGCCGTCGGGCGCGTCGTGGGGGCAGGTGCCGCTGCCGCCGGGCTTCATCCAGACGGTGCGCGACATGACGACCAAGCGCGGCGTCGTGATGCTGATGGACGAGGTGATCACGGGTTTCCGCTGGTCCTCCGGCGGTGCGCAGAAAGCCTATGGCGTGACGCCGGACCTCTGCATCCTCGCCAAGATCGTGGCCGGCGGCCTGCCGGGCGGCGCGGTGGCGGGCAAGCGTGAGATCCTCGATCTGATCGACCATGCGTCGACTGCGGCGAAGAAGCTGGAGCGCATCGGCCATCCGGGCACCTACAACGCCAACCCGCTGTCGGCGGCTGCCGCGGTGACGGCGCTGTCGTTGCTGCGCGACGAGGACCTTGCCGAGAAGGCCAACCGGACAGCGGCCGTGTTGCGCAAGGCGCTGACGCAGGTGCTTGTCGACGAAGGGATTCCCTGGGGCATCTACGGCCAGTCCTCGACCTTCCTGATCTATCCCAACCCGACCGGCGACGACATCGATCCCGCGACCTTCGATCCGCTGAAGCAGGGTTTCGCGAAGTTGAAGGGCGGTCGCTCGGGCCCGCTCAGCGGCAAGATCCGCATGGGTCTGATGACCCACGGCGTCGACGTCATGGGTGCTCCCGGCGGCTTCGTGTCGGCGACCCACGGCGCGGCGGAGATCGAGAAGACCGTCCATGCGCTTCGCCAGACCGTGCGTGCGCTCAAGGCCGAACGCGAAGTGAAGGCTGCCTAGATGTATGGCCTCACCAAGCCGGTAGCCGCGACCGAGTTCACGCGGCTGCCGGAGAGGTTTCGCAAGCCTGGCCGCACATCTTGGGGCGATGCCAATGCCGTCGGCCAGGTGCTCGACTCCTTCCTCGAAGGACCGAGCTTCGATCGCGCCGGCAATCTCTACGTCACCGACATTCCGTTCGGCCGCGTCTTCCGCATCGACCCCCAGGGCAACTGGACGCTGGTGACGGAATATGACGGCTGGCCGAATGGCCTCAAGATCCACAAGGACGGCCGCATCTTCATCACCGACTACAAGCGCGGCATCGTCCTGCTCGATCCGGCGACGGGCAAAGTGACGCCGCTGATCGAGACGCGTGGTTCCGAAAGCTTCAAGGGCGTCAACGATCTGTTCTTCGCCGCCAATGGCGATCTCTATTTCACCGACCAGGGCCAGACCGGCCTGCACGACCCGACGGGCCGCGTCTATCGCTACGATACGTCCGGCAAGCTCACGATGCTGGTCGGCACGGTGCCCAGCCCGAACGGCCTCGTGATGAACAAGGCGGAGAACGTGCTCTATGTCGGGGTGACGCGCGGCAATGCCGTGTGGCGCCTGCCGTTGATGGCCGACGGTTCGGCAAGCAAGGTCGGCTTGTTCATCCAGATGAGCGGCGGCCATGCCGGGCCCGACGGCATGGCGTTGGATGAGGAGGGTGGTCTGGTGATTGCCCATCCCAGCACGACCGCCTGGCGCTTCGATCATCTCGGCCGGCCGACGCATCATGTCGATTGCGGTGACGACATCTACTGCACCAACGTGGCTTTCTCCGGTCGCGATCTCTACCTCGTCGTCTCGCGCCAGAGCGCCAAGATCGCGAGTGGCACCATCCTGAAAGCCACGATGCCGGTCGCCGGCAAACCCATGTTCAGTCACGCGTGATGCCGACCATCGGCAAGCTCGTCGAGGACGACCGCGCGGAATGGGAAATCCTGTTCCGCGCCTATATGGACTTCTACAAGCGGACGCTCCCGCAGGAGATGTACGACCGCGCCTGGAAAGAGTTCCAGAAGGATGCGCGTATGCACGCGCTGGGCGCCAAGCTCGATGGCCGCCTGGTCGGCATCACGCATTTCCTGATCCACGCCAATACCTCGTCGGCGGACGTCTGCTATCTGCAGGACCTGTTCACGGCATCGGACGTGCGGGGCAAGGGCGTGGCGCGGGCGCTGATCGAGGCCGTCGCCGATTGGGCACGCGAACGCAAATGCCCGCGCGTCTACTGGCAGACCCACGAAAGCAACGCGACGGCGCGGTTGCTCTACGACAAGGTCGCCGTCAACCGCGGCTTTATCCGCTACGACATCGATCTCGCCTGAGGGCTGGCCTCAGCGCTTGCCCTTGCCGAGATGGGCCACCGCCTCGATCTCGACCAGGATCTCGGGGGCGGCGAGCGCGCTCACCTCGACCAGGGTCGAGGCCGGGAAGTCGCCGGTGAAAAACTCGCGCCGCGCGGCCCAGACTTTAGTGTTGTTGGCGATTTCGGTCACGAACACCGTGATCTTGACCACGTCGGACATGGCGCCGCCGGCGGCTTCGAGCAGGGACTTGATCTTGCCGAAGATCACTTTCGCCTGCTCGTATTCGTCATTGCCAGAAACGGTCGTGCCGCTGCGCGCCGTCATGCCGGAGACGTAGGCGACACCATCGACCACGAGGCAGTTCGACCAGCGCTCGGGCGGCGGTTCGGCGACGGCGGGCGAGATCACGCGACGGATGGTCATGCTGGGCTCCTCCTTACTCGGGCTTGGCGCCGGACGACTTCACGACCGGCGTCCATTTGTCGATTTCCTCCTGCACGAAACGCGTGACTTCGGCGGGCGTCATCGTGCTCGGCGCGGCACCGATTTCCTCCCAGCGCTTGACGACGGTGGGCTCCTTCAGCACGGCCTGCATTTCGGTGGCGATGCGGTCGACGATCGGCGCCGGCGTCTTGGCCGGTACGGAGATGCCGAACCAGGAATAGGAGATGAGGTCGGGATAACCCGCTTCCTTCATGGTCGGCACATCGGGAAAGGCGGGACTGCGCTCCTCGCTGCTGACCGCCAGGGCGCGGACCTTGCCTGCTTTGATGTGCGGTGCCGCCGAGGGCAGCGAGTCGAACATCGACGGCACGTTGCCGTTGATCGTGTCGATCATGGCGGGCCCTGCGCCGCGATAGGGCACGTGAACCATCTCGGCGCTGATCACCTGCGACAGGCGCACGCCCAGCAGATGGTTGCTCGAACCGGCCCCGGAGGTGGCGTAGGCGAGCTTGCCGGGATTGGCCTTGGCATAGGCGACATAGTCCTTGAACGTCTTGACCTCGAAGGCCGGATTGACGACCAGCACGCTGGGGTTGGTCGAGGCGATGGAGACGTGGATGAAGTCGGCCATCGGATCGAAATCGCCACCGCCGTAGAGCGCGGGTGAAATGGTGAGGCCGGAAATCACCGACATCAGGAGCGTGTAGCCATCCGGCGGCGCCTTCGCGACCAGCGCCGTGCCGACCATCGCACCCTTGCCGGGCTTGTTGTCGACGATGATGTTCTGCCCCAGTCGCTTGCCGAGATACTCGGCGACGACGCGGGCGACGACATCGGTCGTTCCCCCGGGCGCGTAGGGCACGACGAGCCGGATCGGCTTGTTGGGCCATGGCCCGGTCTGGCCGTAGGCCGGCAGGGCGATGGCGGAAAGTGCTGAAGCGACGAAAGTGCGGCGAGAAAACATGCGCGGAGTATACTCGGCGCATGACCGATCCCAAGGACCTGTTCACAGCTCTGTTCGAGCCGCGTCGCATTGCACTGATCGGGGCGTCGGCCGATCCGGCTAAGACGACGTCGCGGCCGCAGCGTTTTCTGCGCAAGCATGGCTTTACCGGCGAGATCCTGCCCGTGAATCCCTCGCGCGGCGAAATTCTCGGCGAGAAGGCCTACAAGAGTCTCGATGCGATTCCTGGCGACATTGATCACGCCTACATCCTGCTGAATGGCGCGGCCGCTGTGGCTGCCCTGGCCGATTGTGCCCGACGCGGCGTGAAGGTGGCGTCGATCCTGGCCGGCGGTTTCGCCGATGCCGGCGAAGCCGGTGCGTCGCTGCAGGACGAACTGACGCGTATCGTGCGCGAGACGGGCATACGCCTCGTGGGGCCCAACAGCATCGGCACCGTGAGCACCGATCCTGCCGTGGCGCTGACGGCCAATGCCGCCTTCGCCGTCGACAGGCTGCGCAGCGGGCGCTGGGCCGTGGTCAGTCAGAGCGGCAGCCTGATCGGCGCGCTGCTCTCGCGTGCCGACGCGCGCGGTATTGGCTTCTCGCGGTTGATCTCGGTCGGCAACGAGGTCAATCTCGCCGTGGGCGAGATTTCGGACCTGCTGGTCGACGATCCCGGGACCGATGCCATCCTGCTGTTCATGGAGACCCTGCGCGACGGCGAGCGCCTGGCGCGAGCGGCGCGCCGCGCCCACGCGGCCGGCAAGCCGGTGATCGCCTACAAGCTCGGCCGGTCGTCGATCGGCCAGGAGCTTGCCAAGTCGCATACTGGGGCGATTGCCGGATCCGACGCCACGTTCGATGCCTTCTGCCATCGGCACGGCATCGCGGCGACGGAAGGTCATGCGGTCATTGCCCCTGCGTCGAGCGGCCCCGGATCAACGATTCCGGGTTGCGGTTGAGTTGGTC
>MEEC01000209.1 GCA_001724315.1 Lautropia sp. SCN 70-15
CCGAAGCTGAGGCAAACTACTATCGGCAACTCGCCGAAAAGGCCGAGTCAACGGCCTGCACTTAAACCAAATGGCCTCCACGGAACCCGGGGCGATTCAGTTCAACCGCCCGCTCCTTGGCAACTATGAGACATTCGTCGGCTGCGGTTTCATGTGGCGGGTTCGGGACTGGAATGAGGCGCGCTTTTGAATTGGAATGGGTGGCTGTTCTAGAGCGGAATACGCAATGACGATCAGTGCTGCGGCGTACCTGGCGTATAGGGCGTACCGCTGCCCATAAAGCGCCGCCGGGTGGCCTCGGCCACTGCGTTGCAGGTGGCATCACCCAGCTTGGCATGGTCGGCTTTGCATCGCGCACGCAACTCCGTCAGCCGCTCTGGGTTGGCGACCAGCGATTCCACGGTGTCGGTCGGTGAGGATTGTTGACAGGCTGCTAGTGAAAGCGCCAATAGCAGCATTCCAGATATTTTGTTCATGGCATTTCCATGTTGTTGTAATGCAAATATCTGCCTCATGCGGGCTCGCACGGATCCACGACTTCCTGCGGAAGGGCTCGATCAATGAAACGCCTCAACGGGTCAGACGGTTCGCCGTCTGGTCGAAGCAGATAGGTGGTGAGATTGAGTGGCCGTCCCGCCAGAGGGCGGGACACGACTTCAGGATGGGGAACCGACATATGCGATTCGTTGGCGATGCACAGGCCATACCCAGCGGCGACCAGAGTCAGCATCAGTTCGAAGCTTGACACGTAGTCGGCCACGATGGGTTCTGCGTCCGCAATGCATAATAACCGTCCGATCTGTTTGTGGCGGCCCTCATAGAATTCCGGATGGCACATCACCAGTGGATAGCGGATCAGTTCTTCCAGGGGGATGCGCTTGTGGGTGAGCAACGGATGGCGTGCCGGAACGGCGATCACGAGCGGATCGCGCCACACCGGTTGGGCGATGATGCCTGCGCCCACATCGGCCATGTTGGAAAAGCCGATATCGTACAGGCCGCTGCGCAAGCCCTTCACCTGTTGTGCGAGGGGAATCTCGAACAAGCGAATATCGACTTCGGGATCTTCCACACGGCATCGCGCCAACAAGGACGATAGCTTGGGTTGTGCGATACCATCGGACAGCGCGATACGCAAAATCCCGCGATAGCCGCTGGCCGCTGCCCTGGCGCTTTCGGTGGCCTGCTGTACGACTGACAGGACACGTCGCGCTTCATTCAGGAATACCTCTCCAGGCCAGGTCAGTCGGGTATTTCGCGTGGTGCGCTCGAACAATTGCAGGCCGAGGTCGTCCTCAAGGTCTTTGATGGAACGCGATAGCGGCGACTGTTCGATGTGCAATCGTTCTGCGGCACGCGCAAAATGAAGTTCCTCAGCGACAGCAACAAAGTAGCGGAGATGGCGTAACTCCATTATTCAATACTTGCATTCATGGGCTGTTAAATGAATCGGTTGGCGAGTGCTGAGTACTGAACATGTCGCATGCGAGAGTGACCAGTGGCAAAACGCCTGTCAATACAACTATAGTTGTAGTCGTGCTCAACACTTTGTTTCGTAAGAGATTAATTCGTAATTAACAATTTAAACCAGCCTCTGGGCTTTCATTTGACCAAATGAACGTGTTCGGGCCAGGCTGTTGCTTTGAGTTCGGATACTCGCCAACGCGCACAAAACGGATCGTGTGACCGGTGAGCCGCTTACTTGAGCAGGCCTCGGTTGTGCAGCAGAGATGGCGGTACGCGGTGCTTGATACGACAATCGGTCTTAGCGCTTTGTAGCGAGTTATTTCTTGCTTCAGCCGATGGTATGGCCACGTTGCTTGCCGAAGTCCCATGAAACGCTGCCGCCGCGCACCACCGCCCCCAGGGTCTGTCCCAGCCGCTGCTCAACCACCGGTTTCCATGGCACCAGACTGAACCCTATGCCATCGTCCAGTATGGCAAAGCGTCCGCTGGCGAGCATCACGCTGCGCCGGTAAATACCGCTGACCCGCTCGCCGTCGGCTACATTTCGATGCGTCAGTCCGGTCTCGTTCGCGATGGCCTTGGCTGCCGCTTCGATGTCCCGGCCGCGCAAGGTGCCGAGCAGATTGCGCGCGAGGATCACGCGTTGCCCACGTCGCTCGGCCAGACCCTGTCCGAGCAGGAAATCCGAGCGCTGTCGCAGTGCCTCGCGCACTTCTCCGCCAAAACCGTTGTCGCCGATTCCAACGGCTTCGCCGATCAATTGTTGATCCAGCCAGGTTGCTCCTATTGCGCGCGTTTGTCGCTCGATGGGCAGATGCGAACGCAGTTCCACCGTCACGCCAGCCAATCGCTGCGCGTCGTATTGTCGACCCTGCTCGGGCAAGTCTGCTGGTATCCGCCAGACCCCCTCGGCCACGCGCTCCACAATACCTTGCCGGCGCAGGGTCTCCAGCCGACGAACGTGCGCGTTGACCACTTCGCCGGGATCGCAGTCAGGCGTGGCCCGCGTCCTGGCCATCGCCCGATGATGATTGGTGCGGTACAGACCATCGACCGCCAGCACGGCGATGGTCTTGTCGGCAGCGCGGATATCTGCTGACCCGCGCGCTTCAACCACAGCGCCGACCGGGTACTGTTCCAGTTCCGTCTTGGAATGGAGCGCAACGTAGTGCGCCTTGCCATCGATGCCGTCGATTACCAGGTAACCCCGGTCGTGCAATTCGTCGACCATGCCCTTGGCGGCGACCCGGCCGACCACTGGCCGAACGTTTTCGTCAGGCTCGAACACCGCCAGTTCGCGCTTCATGCCGCTCATGGCCCGCTGCAGGGTGCGCACGATGTCGCCACGCTCTCCCATGGCCCTCAGCACCTGCTCGGCATCGGCATGGATGACCCACACCCCGGTGGATTGTTCGTGCGCCAGGCCCATGCGCTGCAAGCGTTGCACCCGCCCGACCAGCAGTACGCGCTGCTGCCTGAGCCGTTGATCTTCGGCATGCTGGTCGAACCGTATCAGCCCGCCGCGGGCTTCACGTTGCAACGTGCGATCCAGGCTTGTCCATCGTTCCTGTTCGACCTCACGCTGCAGGCTCTGCTGGATCTCCCGCTCGGTTCGCGGACCCAGCCAATCAGTCGCCAGTTCGGCCGCGCGTTCGCGCATGCCCTGGGCGATATAGTCTCGGGAGATGATCAAATCCTTGCCGGTGTCGTCCTTGCCACGTAGCACGATGTGGGTGTGCGGGTTGTCGGTGTTCCAGTGGTTGACCGCTACCCAGTCAAGGCGGGTGCCCAGGTCCGCTTCCATCCGACTCATCAGGTGGCGGGTATAGGTGCGCAGGTCGTCGAGTTGTTCGGCGTCCTCCGGCGAGACGATGAAGCGGAACTGGTGCCGGTCCTCGTGGCCACGCTCATCGAAGGTGGTCAGGTCGGCTTCGTCCGTGACCGGGCCATAAGCTTTACCTGGCTCGCCGTCGCGTCCAACGCCTTCACGCTCGATGTAGCGCAGGTGCGTGGTGATGGAGTTCGGCCCGGCCTGCTTGAGGTTCACCAGCCGGGTCTTGATGGTCACGCGCCGGGTGCTGGGCGACAGCGAGCGGCCGGTGAATCGGGCCGCCACATGCCCGCGTCCGAGGCGCGCGCCCGGCCGTGTGGCAGACCCGCGCACCGGCTTTCCGCCAGCCTTACCTACCTCCCTGAGTACCTGCGAAACGAATTTCTGCTGGCGGTTCTTCGGTGCGCCTGGGCGTACGCGGAAACGGTCGTCGTCATGGCCGCTCATGGCGAACACCATCCAAGCCGGGCGTGCAAAGCACGCCATTCCTTCAGAACTGGCGCGACCATCGCGCCGTCTGCGGCACACCGACGCAAATCGCGTGTGCCGCGCCAACCCACGTGCAGATAAGCCTTTCGACGCGCCGAAGTGCTGCGACCTTTTATCTTGCCCTCCGTCTTTTCCGATCGCTGGCGCGACCGGCCTCGACGGTCAGGCTGCGATGGTCTGCACGGGTGAAGCGCCGCAACCGCAGGCTGTGGTGCAAGCGATGTGCAGTGGGGCTGCACGAAGAACGGCATGCCGCGCTGCACGTTCATGGCGTGTCCCACGTCCATAACGGCTGTGCGCTGCCGATCACGGCGGAGACCTCAACGGGACCGAAGTAGCGGCTGTCGAACGACGCCGGATTGGTTGCGCTGAGCAGGAACAGCTCGCCGTCGCGAAGCGGTCGGCATTGCTGCCAGGCCGACAGTGGACGGCTACGACCATCGACTCTATGGACGCCAGCGACCGCCACGCCGTCGATGCGAACGATGTGCTTCTCGATGCACACTTGCTGCGGCGACATCGCACCGATGCGCTTGAGCAGCGGGATGTGCTCGGGCAGGTAGCCACGCTGCGCAGCCAGCGCGGCGGCGTCTGCCGGAAGCCGGGCGAGCACGATGCTGCCTACGTGCAGCGAGTCAGGCGGGCCGATGCGGTACCAGCCGCGTGGCACGCTGTCACTTGGGTTGTAGACAAGGCGCGCAACGGGCGTATGGTCAGACGGCCAGGCGAGCGCAGCGATGCCAAGGACGGTGAACAGTACGACGGCCCAGCGATGGACGCGGGTGTTCATCGCAACACCTCGCCTGCGAGGTAGGCGGCATGCCGTTCGGTAGTGTAAACCGGCAGTGGCAGGCGCGCGGTCATCCGGTTTCCCAACGTGCGCCAGTAAGCGGGCGACACCGCTGCCGGATCGATGCCGAGCGCTTCGATGGCGTCGATATGTGGCAACACTGACTGCACTTGCTGTTCGCCTTCGGCGCACAGCAGCAGACGCGCGCCCGGCTGGATGCCGGCGATGCGCTGAATGTCATCGAGCGGTGAGCATGCCTGCAAAACCATGAGCTGCCAGCGCGTCGTACCGTAGTCGTTGGATTCCCAGCGCACCCGGCAGAACACTGCAGCCGGTGTGAAGATCGCGCTGCGCCGCCAGCGGTCCAGCCGCAGTTCGCGCACCGGATGGCCGAAGCGCAGGTAGAGGTTGATCCGGTGTTCGACGAACGCCAGCGACACGCGCGTCAGCGGCGTGTTGTTCGTAACGCTTGATAGCACGGGACGTGGTGTTGGTGGTACGTTGCTGGCCGCCTGCGGCAGCGCACTCATGGCTGTTTCTCCGGGAATTCATGTTCCAGCAGCGCACGCAGCATCTCGGCGACCGTGAGACCGCGTGTGAAGGCTTCGACCTTGATGCGGGCGC
>MEEC01000210.1 GCA_001724315.1 Lautropia sp. SCN 70-15
GACGCCTCGTAGCGGGCCTTGTTCTCCGCGTTCGGCGGATACAGGCCGGGCAGGGCGGCGCCGCGTTCGACCTCGCCCATGATCCAGGTCTCGAGCCGCTCCTGCTCCACCGCGATCTTCGTGACTTCCTCGACCAGCGCCGCCGGGATCAGCACCGCGCCGTCGTCGTCGACCACGATCACGTCGTCGGGGAACACCGCCACGCCGCCGCAGGCGATCGGCTGCTGCCAGGCCACGAAGGTGAGCCCCGCCACCGAGGGCGGCGCGGCAGCGCCCTGGCACCACACCGGCAGGCCGGTGCCGAGCACCCCGGCCACGTCGCGCACCACGCCGTCGGTCACCAGCCCGGCCACGCCGCGCTTGGCCATCCGCGCGCAGAGGATGTCGCCGAAGATGCCGGCATCGGTCACGCCCATCGCGTCCACCACCGCGATGCAGCCCTCGGGCATCGCCTCGATGGCCGCGCGGGTCGAGATCGGCGAGCCCCAGGACTCGGGCGTGGCCAGGTCCTCGCGCGCCGGCACGAAGCGCAGCGTGAAGGCGCGGCCCACCAGGCGCGGCTGGCCGGGTTTCAGCGGCCGGGTGCCGCGCAGCCAGACGTTGCGCAGGCCCTTCTTCAGCAGCACGGTGGTCAGCGTGGCGGTCGTGATCGTCGCGAGCGTGTCGCGCAGTTCGGCGGGGAGGGTCATCGGCAGTCTCGGATGCGGGTTGTGTCCTTGCGCTCGTCGGGGAGCGGCCTGGTGCGAGATCGTACCGCGGAAGGCCTCGGGGGCATCGCGGCGGCGGTTCGGCGATCTGCGAGAATCACCGGGAATCAAGACGAGGAGAACCCGATGCAGATCGAGCTGTACTTCGCCCCCGGCGCCTGTTCCTTCGTGCCGCACGCCGGCCTCGAGGTGGTGAAGGCCGCCACCGGCCAGGACTTCACGCCGCACATGGTCAAGCTGCACAAGGGTGAGCACAAGACGCCCGAGTACCTGGCCATGAACCCCGAGGGGCTGGTTCCGGTGCTGAAGGTCGACGGTCATCCGCTCACGCAGATCGTGGCCATCTGCGACTTCATGGACCGCAGCTTCCCGCAGGCGGGCCTGCTGCCCTCCGACGCCTGGGCGCGCGCGCAGGCCATGTCGCGCTTCGCGTGGATGAACAACACCGTGCACCCGACCTTCACGCACGTGTTCATGCCGAACAAGTTCACCGGCGACGAGGCCGCGCAGGCCGCCATCAAGGCGCACGCGATCGAGCAGTACCGCAAGCACCTCGGGCGAATCGAGCACATGGTCGAGCACGCCGGCACGCCCTACCTGCTGGGCGACCGGGTCTCCTTCCTCGACGCCTATGCGCTGACCTTGCTGCGATGGGGCGGCTACGCGGGCATCGACCCCGAGTCGCTGCCGAAGCTCTGGGCCCATGTGCAGCGCGTGGCCGATACGGCGCCGGTCGCGGCGGCGATCGAGCGCGAGCGGTTGCAACTCAACGTGTACAAGAAGGCCTGAACGAGCGCCGGGGTGGGCGCGACGATCGCGCCCGCCGGCTCAGACGCTTCCCGCCTGCTCCACCACCAGGATCCGCGCCGCGCCGATCGGGTGCGCGACATGCTCGGTGCCCACCGAGGCATGGAACACGTCGCCGGCTTCCAGGATTGCCGAGCGCTCCTCGCCGTTCTCCCGGTAGCGCATCTCGACTCGGCCGTCGAGCACCGCGAAGACCTCCTCGCCGTCGTTCACGTGCCAGCGGTAGGGCTGGTCGGTCCAGTGCAGGCGCGTGGTGATGCCGTTCATGCAGGCGATGTCCAGCGCGCCCCAGGGGCGGTCGGCGGTGAAGGTCCTGCTGCGGATGATTCTCATGGGTGGCGTCTCGCGGTAGCCTGTCGGGCGGATGGTACCTGCCGCAGGCAGACGCCGAGGGCAGACGAACAGGAGGAGCGCCGACGTGATCGCAGTCATCTTCGAGGTCATGCCCGCACCGGGACAGAAGGACGCCTATCTCGCCATGGCCGCATCGCTGCGCAAGCGGCTCGAGGAAATGGACGGCTTCGTGTCGGTCGAGCGGTTCCAGAGCCTGACCGACCCGGGCAAGCTGCTCTCGCTTTCGTTCTGGCGCGACGAGGAGGCGGTGCGCCGCTGGCGCGCGCTCGAGGCGCACCGGCAGGCGCAGCACGCCGGCCGCGAGCGGATGTTCGCGGACTACCGGCTGCGGGTGGCGGCGGTGCTGCGGGATTACGGCAAAAACGAGCGAGACGAGGCGCCGGGGGATTCGCGGGTAGAGCACGGCTGAATCAGCCGAGCCACGGGGCCTATCACCCGAACGGGGGATGACCGGCAGAACTTCGCTGAGCAGGATGCGTCGAGGTGAATGAGACTTCTCGGATGCTGCCAGAATCGAGCGACGGCCCGGGGCTGCCCAGCCCCGAGCTTCTCCCGCCGGACGTCCTCTCGGCGCTGCGAGCGCGTGGGGAGGTTCGCACGCTTCGCAAGAACACCATCGTGGTCCACGAGGGCGAGCCCGCCGACGCCTTGTACCTCGTTCTTGACGGGCGCCTGCGGGTCTACGTATCGGACCCTGAGGGCCATGAGGTGGAGCTGAACCAGATCGGACCGGGCGAGCACTTCGGCGAGTTGATGCTCGGCAGCCGGGTCCGGACCGCTTCGGTCAAGGCGATCTCCCCGGTGCGCCTGTGCCTGGTTCGCCGGGCCGATTTCGAGCGGCTCCTGGCGGAGCAGCCCGACCTCGCCTTTCACCTGATCCAGTCGCTGATCGCCCGGGTAGTGGGCCTGACCGAGAGTGTCCGCAGCCTGGCCTTGATGGACGTGTACGGCCGGGTGGCGAAGATCCTGCTGGACAGCGCGGTGCCCGACGGGGAACTGCAGGTAGTGCCGGGCCGCTCAGCCAGCAGCAGATCGCGGAGCGGACCGGCTCGTCGCGCAGCATGGTGAACCGGATCCTCAAGGACCTCGGCGAAGGCGGCTACATCTCGGTCAGCCGCGAGCGGATCGTGCTGCATCGGCCGCTGCCGAAGCGCTGGTAGCGGACGACGACCGGGCCAGCCATGCGGGCGGACGACTCGTTCATGCAGCAGGGGCCTGGCGCCATGGCGCAGCGCCGCCAGCTCACCGTGCTCTTCTGCGACCTGGTCGGCGCGACCGCCATCGCCAGCAGCATGGACCCGGAAGACTACCGGCTCATCATCCGCGCCTATCACGGCACGGTGGCCGGGATCGTGGTCCGCTTCGGCGGACACGTCGCGCAGTTCCTGGGCGACGGGGTGCTCGCGTATTTCGGGTTTCCGATCGCGCACGAGGACGATGCCGAGCGGGCCGTGCGCGCGGCACTGGAGGCCAATCGGGCGATCGCCGGCCTGTCCGGCAGTGTGGGCGTCGCACTGGCCGCCCGCGCCGGAATCGCCACCGGAACCGTGGTGGTCGACCCGGGCGGCGGAGCAGGGACTTCGGCTTCGGAGCCGATCGCGACCGGCCCGGCCCCGAATCTCGCCGCTCGCCTGCAGGCCGTGGCGGCGCCTCACGGCGTCGTCGTCTCCGAGTCCACGCGATTGCTGCTGGGCAAGGCCTTCGCGCTGCGTTCCCTTGGCGCTCTGGACCTCAAGGGATTCCCGCGCCCCGTGCGTGCCTGGGATGTCGACGGGGAGGTCGCGGGCGCAACGCGCTTCGAGGCCAGGGCAGGCGGATTCATGCCGCCGATCGTCGGCCGCGAGCCGGAGTTGCGCGCACTCGTCGAGAACTGGCAGGCGGCCTTGGCAGGAGAGGGCCGCGCGCTGCTGATCGTGGGCGAGGCGGGCCTCGGCAAGTCGCGGGTCTGCCACGAGTTCTTGCGGCGGAACGAGGGCCAGGCATTCGAGTGGCTCGAGCTGCAGTGCTCGGCGCTCGCAAGCGCCAGTCCCCTGCAACCCCTGCGCACGCACCTCGGCAGGATGAGCGCGCAGGATATGGAAGCGGAGCCGCCGAACCCTTCGGATCGTATCCGGTCCACGCAGGCGCGAATCCTGGCGTGGCTGGAGCGGACGTGTGCATCGGGGCCGGTGCTCGTCCTTGCCGAAGACATCCACTGGAGTGACCCGGCCACCGAAGACCTGCTCGCCATGCTCGCCGAACGCATCGGCGACTTGCCGGCAATGCTCGTTGCGACGATGCGGCCGGACCATCGCCCGCGCAAGGAAGTCCTTGCCTGGTTGCCCCGCCTCACCGTCGAAGCGCTGGGGCCGCGCGACGCGCGGGCCCTGGCCGGCTCGGTCGCCGATGCCCTCGGCCCCGGTCGCGGTCTGAGCACGACGCTTCTGGACGAGATCGTCCGCAGGACCGACGGGGTACCGCTCTACATCGAGGAGTTCACCCGGGCGCTCGTCGAGTCCGCGCATGAGGGCCCCGCGCACGCGCCGGACCCGGTTGGCGTGCCGGCGACCCTGCGCGACCTGCTCACTGCCCGACTGGACCGGCGCGGTCCGGCATCGGGCCTGGCGCAGGCCGCATCCGTCATCGGGCGCGATTTCGACCTGCACCTTCTGCGCGAAGTCGCGGACACCGACGACGCCGCGCTTCGTCGCGACCTGCGCACGCTGGCGGCGGCCGGCTTGATCGTGCCGGCGCAGGCAGGCGGCCCGGACGCCTATTCGTTCCGCCACGCCTTGATCCGGGACACCGCTTACACCAGCATGCTTCGGGAGCGACGAACCGATCTGCATAGACGCGTGGCCGATGCGCTCGAGTCTGCGGTAAAGGCAGGAGAAGAGGTGTCGAACGAGCTGCTGGCCTTCCATCTGCAGGAGGCCGGCGCGCATCGACGCGCCTTCGATTGCTGGGAGGCCGCCGCGCGCGAGGCTGCGCGAATAGGAGCGGACCGCGAAGCGGCCTCCCACTGCCGCGCGGCGATCGCGATCGCGGAACGCTGGCTGCCCGAGGAGGCAACCGGGGACCGGCTCGCCGACCTCCGGGTCGAACTCGGCAATGCGCTGCTCAATGCCGAGGGTTACGGGTCGCCGGTTACGCGCGAGTGCTGGGACGAGATCCTGGCTGCGGCCGCCGCGTCACGGCAGCCGGGCCGCCAGCTGGCCATCCTCTGCGGCGTGTCGCCCACCTTGTACGCGCGGGGGCGGTTCGGCGATCACATCGCGCTGATGCACTCGATCGACGTCGGCGCGCTTCGCGGGAGCCGCGCGGC
>MEEC01000211.1 GCA_001724315.1 Lautropia sp. SCN 70-15
TGCGTCAAACGCGGCGAAATGCAGCGCGGTCCAGCCCAGGAACAACCAGAGCAGGAACAGCGGCAGCGCGGCGAAGGCGCCGTACACGATCGTGTACGACGGGATCTGCGCCACGTACAGGCCGACGCCCCGGCGCAGCAATTCGAACAGCAGCGAGGCGAGCAGCGCCCCGGCGAAGGCCTCGCGCCAGCGCACCTGCGTGGCCGGCACCAGCCGGTAGAGAAGGCTCAGGCCGAGGAAGCTGGTCAGCCAGGGCACCAGCGCGAACCAGAGACCGCGCAGCTGCTGCATCTCCCCTTCGCGCAGCCAGCGGGTCACCACCAGGCCGTTGAAGGTGAGGCTGGTGGCCAGCAGCAGCGGCCCCAGCGTGAGCACCGCCCAGTACAGCGTGAGCCTGAGCGTGAGCGGCCGGCGCCGGTCGGCCGCCCAGATCCGGTTCATCGTGGCCTCGACCGTGAGCATCGCGGTGAAGGCGGTCACGAAGAACGCGACGGCGCCGACCGCGGACAACTCGCCGGCCTTGGCCGCGAACTGGGCAAGGTGGCTGAGCAGGGTCTCGCTGAAGGCGGCGGGAAACAGGTTGCCGTCGAGAAAGCGGTGCAAGGCCTCGCGCATCTGGCCGAACACCGGCAGGGCGGTCAGCACCGCGAAACCGATCGAGAACATCGGCACGATCGCGATCATCGACAGGAAGGCCAGGCTGCCCGCGACCTGCGACAGGCGCAGCACGCGCGCCTGCTCGCGCATGGCCCGCAGCAGGTTGGCCAGGGCCTTGCCGAACGGGACCGCCGGCGCGGCCGGGATCGACGATCGGGACGCTGTCTTCATCCTTATAATTCTGAACGATGTCTTCCGAATTCCTGCGTCCCGGGTTCCTGCGTCAGATCGTGCTGGCCTGCTTCGTGGCGCTGATCGCGCTGGGCGTGGCCTGGGAAACCTGGCTGGCGCCGCTGCGGCCCGGCGCCTGGCTGCTTTCGCTGAAAGTCCTGCCGCTGGTCCTGGCGCTGCCGGCGATCGCCCGCGGCCGCGTGCGCGCCTACCAGTGGTGGTCGATGGCCATCCTGCTCTACTTCACCGAGGGCGTGGTGCGCGCCACCTCGGATACCGGGCCCAGCGTGCCGCTGGCGGTGGCGGAAACCCTGCTGGCTGCGACCGCCTTCGCGGCGATCCTCGCCTACGTCAGGACTCGACTGCGGCCGGCGACATCCTGAAGGCCTCGAGCCCGGCATCCAGGATCCGCGTGCCCTCGCGAGCCAGTGTGGCCGAGTCGCTGAGCGTGCGGCGCCAGCGCCGCGCGCCCGGCAGCCCGTTGAACAGGCCCAGCATGTGCCGCGCGATCGCGCGCGGCGGGGTGCCGGCCGCGGCCTCGCGCAGCAGGTAATCGCGCATCGCCTCGACCGCCGCTTCGCGATGCTCGACGGGACCCTGCTCGTCGAAGTACAGCAGGTCCACCGCAGCGAGCGACCAGGGATTCTCGTAGGCCTCGCGGCCGAACATCACGCCGGCCAGTCGCGGTCCCTGTTCGGAGCCGGCACGCAGCCGGGCGAGCGCCGTATCGTGGCTGCGCAGGCCGCCGTTGAGCACGAATCGGCGATCGGGAAAGTCGCGCACCAGGCGCTCGACGACCTCGTAGCGCAGCGGCGGCACCTCGCGGTTCTCCTTGGGGCTCAGCCCCTTCAGCCAGGCGTTGCGGGCATGCACGATGAACAGCTCGCAACCCGCCTCGGCCAGCGTGCCGACGAAATCGCGCACGAAGCCGTAATCCTCGATGCGGTCGAGCCCGATCCGGTGCTTGACCGTGACCGGCACCGACACCGCGTCGCGCATCGCCTTCACGCAGTCGGCCACCAGCACCGGCTCGGCCATCAGGCAGGCGCCGAAGGAACCCCGCTGCACCCGCTCGCTGGGGCAGCCGCAGTTGAGATTGACCTCGTCGTAGCCGGCGCGCTCGGCCCACTTCGCGCTGCGCGCGAGGTCGGCGGGTTCGGAGCCGCCGAGCTGGATCGCCACCGGCTGCTCGGCCGGATCGAAGGCGAGCAGCCGCTCGCGCGGACCGTGGATCAGCGCGCCGGTGGTGATCATCTCGGTGTAGAGCCGCGCGCGGCGCGACAGCACCCGATGGAAGCGCCGGCAGTGCCGGTCGGTCCAGTCGATCATCGGGGCGACGCAGAAGCGGTGCGAGGCAAGGTCCTGATTCATCGCGGCATTTTACGTCGAGCTCCGCCACTCAACGGTGTTCGGCTGGCTCGCACGCGGCTCCAGGGTCCGTTCCTCGAGATCGATACGCGCACGACTGCGGCCGCTCCTCCGGCCTAGGCCGAATGGCCTAGTCACCCCGCCTAGGTCCGCTGGATGCTTGACACCCTGCCCCCGCTCGCGGGAACAATTCCCCATCGGCAGGACAGGCATTGCCGGCCGGCCATCGCGGCCACGCCCGGCGTGGCGGCAGAAGCCAGGAAAGAGAACGACCAGCACCGAACCGGAGAGGAACGCGATGAGCGTCTCGGCATTGATCATCGACGATCACCCCCTGATCCGCGACGCGGTCAGGATGACGCTGGCATCGCTCGGGCCGGGCGGGCGCATCGACATGGCCGATTCGTTCGCGAGCGCGCGCCGCCTGCTGGAGTCCGGCGCCGAATGGGATTTCGCCCTGCTCGACCTGAGCCTGCCCGACTGCGAGGGCTTCGAAGGACTGGCCGCATTCAGGGAGCTTCGCCCCACGCTGCCCACCATCGTGCTGTCGGGCCGCACCGATCGGGAGACCATCCTGCGCTGCCTGGATCTCGGCGCCGCCGGCTACATCCCGAAGACCAGCCAGTCCGACGTCATCTCCGACGCCCTGCGGCTGGTGGCCTCCGGCCACGTCTACCTGCCGCGCGAGGCGCTCGGCCGGGATTTCCTGCGCGAGGTACCCCTTCGTCCTGGCGTCGCGGCCAGCGAACCCCCGTCCACCAGCGGCTTCCCGCCCCCGCACGGCTTTGCGCCCCCGCGCGTGCCGGCGCCGCCTCCGGTTGCGGCAAGCGCGGGCGCCGCGCTCGACCCGCGCAAGCTCGGCCTCACCGATCGGCAGTGCGATGTCCTGCGCCTGATCCTTCGCGGCCTGCCCAACAAGCTGATCTGCCGGCAGCTCGACCTGGCCGAGGGAACGGTCAAGGTGCACGTCAGCGCCGTGCTTCGCGCGCTGGGCGTGCGCAACCGCACCCAGGCGGTGATCGCCGCCAGCCGGATGGGGTTGCGGATCAGGCTCGACGCCGGCGCTTGACCTTCCCATAATGGGAAGCTTGAAACTGGCTTCCGTCAAGGCACGGGTCGCGCAAGGGCGAAGGCACTGCAATCGCGAGCGCGATCGCACACAGGGAGATGAGCATGAATCAGGTATTCCAGGTCGAAGGCATGAGCTGCGGGCACTGCGTGCACGCGGTCACCGGCGCGATCCAGGAGATCGACTCGGCGGCCACGGTCAAGGTCGACCTCGCGACCGGCACGGTCGAGGTGGCGAGCGAGCGGCCGCGCAGCGAGCTGGCCGGGGCGATCCGTGAAGCCGGCTACGAGATCGCGGCCTGAGCCGGCGGCGCCGGGCGGGGCCGCGCACGGCGCCCTGCGGTCGCAGTCTCTCTCGGGGTCGCAGTCGCCCTCGGGGCCGCTGAACATCGGCCAGGCCGCTCGCGCGACCGGCGTGAGCGCCAAGATGATCCGGCACTACGAGGAAATCGGGTTGCTGCCCGCGGCGCAACGCAGTTTCTCGGGCTACCGCCAGTTCTCCGACTCCGAGCTGCACACGCTGCGCTTCGTCCGCCAGGCCCGGCAACTCGGCTTCGGCATGGACCAGATCCGCACGCTGCTGGATCTGTGGCGCGATCAGTCGCGGCCCAGCGCGGAAGTCAAGGCACTGGCGGAGTCGCACATCGTGGAGCTGGACGAGCGCATCGCCGAGCTGCGCCGCATGCGCGCCACCCTCGCCTCGCTCGCGCATGCCTGTCACGGCGACCACCGCCCCGACTGCCCGATCCTGGACGGCCTGGCCGGAGACGGATCCGCTTAGACACCTGTTCACACTAGCCTTGATCCGCGTCGTGCAAGTTGTCATCGCTTGCCGGGACAATCCTTCCTGAACCCCCACGAACAGGAGCAAGCATGACCGACAAGACCCAGGGCACGAAGGAATTCGCCGACAAGGTCGCGATCGTCACCGGCGCGGCCTCGGGCATCGGCGCGGCGGTGGCCGAGCTGCTCGCCGCGCGCGGCGCATCGGTGCTGGTGGCCGACTACGACGCCAAGGGCGCCGAGGCCGTCGCCGCGCGCATCGCGGCCGCCGGCGGCACCGCGCTCGCCCACGCGGTCGACGTTTCCGATCCGGTGGCGGTGAAGGCGATGGTCGACGCCGCGGTCACGCGCTTCGGCGGGCTGCATCTGGCGGTGAACAATGCCGGCATCGGCGGCGCGCTGGCGCCGCTTGCCGACCAGCCGCTCGAGGACTGGCACAGGGTGATCGCGGTCAACCTCAACAGCGTGTTCTATTCGATGAAGCACCAGATCCCGGCCATGCTGGCCGCCGGGGGCGGCGCGATCGTGAACATGGCCTCCATCCTGGGCTCGGTCGGCACGCCCAACAGCTCCGCCTACGTGGCGGCCAAGCACGGCGTGGTGGGCATGACCAAGAGCGCCGCCGCCGAGTACGCGAAACAGGGCATCCGGATCAACTCGGTCGGACCGGCCTACATCGACACGCCCCTGCTGAACGCGCTCGATGCGGCCACCAAGGCCTACCTCGTCGGGCTGCATCCGCTCGGCCGGCTGGGCCACGCCGAGGAAGTCGCCGAGCTGACCGCCTTCCTTCTGTCGGACCGCGCGAGCTTCGTCACCGGCAGCTACCACCTGGTCGACGGCGGCTATACCGCGCTCTGAAGCGACTCCGGGCCCGGGCAGCGCTCCGTCCGGCCGAAGCCCGGGCCGCGCATCCCCGCGCACACGCCCCATCGATCGGAACGCGGGCGGGCCGGAGCCGCGACCGGCGCAGGCGGCGCCGCCTAGAATGATCCGATGAGGATCGTTCCCATCGTGCTGGCGTTGCTCTGGGGCCTGAACTGGCCGGCGGTACGCATCGCGCTGACCGCGCTGCCGCCCTGGACGCTGCGCGGCGCGGGGCTGGCCTGCGGCGCGCTGCT
>MEEC01000212.1 GCA_001724315.1 Lautropia sp. SCN 70-15
GGCCGTCGAGTTCGACCGCGTCGGCTTCAGCTATCCGTCGCGGCCCGCCGAGCGGGCGCTCGACGCGGTGAGCCTGCGCGTGGCGCCGGGCGAGACCGTCGCCATCGTCGGGCCATCGGGCTCCGGCAAGACGACGCTCTTCCAGCTGCTGCTGCGCTTCCACGACCCGCAGGCGGGCGCGATCCGCTTCGACGGCATCGACCTGCGCAGGCTCGATCCGGCCGACCTGCGCGAAGCCATCGGCCTGGTGTCGCAGGACAGCATCGTGTTCTCGGCTGATGCGATGGAGAACATCCGTTACGGCCGGCTCGACGCGAGCGACGAGGAAGTGATCGCCGCGGCGCGCGCCGCGCGGGTCGACGAGTTCGTGGAGCGCCTGCCGCAGCGCTGGCGCACCTTCCTCGGCGAGCGGGGCGTGCGGCTGTCCGGCGGCCAGCGCCAGCGCATCGCGATCGCGCGGGCCCTGCTGCGCAACCCGCCGCTGCTGCTGCTCGACGAGGCCACCAGCGCGCTCGACGCCGAGAGCGAGCGCGCGGTCCAGGCCGCGCTCGAGGAGGCGATGCAGGGCCGCACCACGCTGGTCATCGCGCACAGGCTGGCTACCGTGGTGAACGCCGACCGGATCGTCGTGCTGGACCACGGCCGCATCGTGGAGCAGGGCACGCACGACGAACTGGCCGCGGCCGGCGGTCTCTACGCGCGGCTGGCGGCCATGCAGTTTGAGGTGAGATGAGCGCTGCGCTACGCTGGCGGCGGATAATCGCGGCTGGCGTCGATGCGGCACCCGAAGGCGAAGAATTACATCGACAGGAGAAACGAAAGTGGCGGGACGGTTGGAAGGAAAGCATGTGTTCGTCACCGCGGCCGCGCAGGGCATGGGCCGCGCATCGGTGCTGGCCATGGCGCGCGAGGGCGCGCGGGTGGTGGCCACCGACCTGCGCGAGGACCTGCTGAAGGCGCTGGCCGACGAGGCGCGCGCCGAGGGGCTGTCCATCGTGGTGGCGCGGCTCGACGTGACCGACGACGCGGCCGTCGCGAAAATGATCGGCGAGCTGCCCCCACTCGACGTGCTGTTCAACTGCGCCGGCTACGTGCACCAGGGCACGATCTTCGAGTGCGAGGACGCCGACTGGGACCGGAGCTTCGCGATCAACGTGCGCGCGATGTACAAGACCATCAAGGCGGCGCTGCCGAAGATGCTCGAGAACGGCGGCGGCTCGATCGTGAACATGGCCTCGGTCTGCTCGTCGCTGCGCGGGCTGCCCAACCGCTTCGCCTACGGCGCCTCGAAGGCCGCGGTGGTGGGTCTGACCAAGCAGGTCGCCGCCGACTTCGTCGCGAAGGGCGTTCGCTGCAACTGCATCGCGCCCGGCACCGTGGAAACGCCCAGCCTGCACGACCGGATGCGCCAGCTCGGCGACGTCGAGGAAGCCCGCAAGATGTTCGTCTCGCGCCAGCCGATGGGCCGGATCGCGACCGCGGAGGAGATCATCCCGATCGTCATCTACCTGGCCAGCGCCGAGAGCGCCTTCATGACCGGGCAGTGCGTTGCCGTCGACGGCGGCATGACCATCTGATCCGGGCGGCCTGGTTCCCGCCCTTCATTCACTCACCCACCGATCAACACCCGACCTCACTGGAGATCCCATGAAACTCGTTCGTTACGGAAAGCCCGGCAAGGAGAAGCCCGGCCTGATCGATGCCGACGGCAAGCTGCGCGACCTGTCCGGCGTGGTGGCCGACATCGGCCCCGAGCAGCTCTCGCCCAAGGGCCTGGCGAAGCTCGCCAAGGTCAAGGCCGACAAGCTTCCGCTGGTGCGCGGCAAGCCGCGCTACGGCGTGCCGCTGACCGGCACCACCAAGTTCGTGGCCATCGGCCTGAACTACTCGGACCACGCGGCCGAGACCGGCTCGCCGGTGCCGAAGGAGCCGATCATCTTCCACAAGACGCTCAGCTCGATGGCCGGCCCGAACGACGACGTGATGCTGCCCAAGGGCTCGGTCAAGACCGACTGGGAGGTGGAGCTGGGCATCGTGATCGGCAGCCGCGCGCGCTACGTGACCAAGAAGGCGGCGCTCGACCACGTGGCCGGCTACGTGCTGGTCAACGACGTGTCCGAGCGCGAGTACCAGCTCGAGCGCGGCGGCACCTGGGACAAGGGCAAGGGCTGCGACACCTTCGGCCCGGTGGGTCCGTGGATCCTGACCGCCGACGAGGTGAAGAACCCGCAGAACCTCGACATGTGGCTCGACGTGAACGGCGTGCGCAAGCAGACCGGCAACACGAAGACCATGATCTTCGACTGCGCCACGCTGGTGTCCTACGTGAGCCAGTTCATGACGCTGAACCCGGGCGACATCATCACCACCGGCACGCCGCCGGGCGTGGGCATGGGCATGAAGCCGCAGCAGTTCCTGAAGGCCGGCGACGTGATGGCGCTGGGCATCGCCGGGCTGGGCGAGCAGCGCCAGCAGGTCGTCAAGTTCAAGGCCTGATCCCGCCTCCCGAACGTTCGCGGAAATCTACTGCGCGGCCCGATCTCGCGCCTGCGATGCTCGCCGTACTCCTCCGTACGGCTGCGCTTCTCGGCGCGACCTCGGGCCGCTCGCTACGATTTCCGCAAACGTTCAGGGCTGCGGAGGATTGCGGGTGCCGACGACCACCGGGTAGTCGGGCCGCCCGGTGGCCAGCCAGTTCACGATGTTCATCGCGGCCTTGCGTCGCAGCTCGATCTCCGACTCCACCGAATAGAAGGCCGAATGCGGCGAGAGCAGCACACGCGGATCGGACAGCAGCGGGTGGCCGGGCTGAACCGGCTCCTCCGGCAGCACGTCCAGGCCCACGCCCGCCAGCCGGTCGGTCTTCAGCACCCGCGTCAGCCCGTCGACGTCGACGATCGCGCCGCGCGCGGTGTTCACGAGATACGAGCCGGGCTTCATCAGCGACAGCAGTTCTTCGCTGACCAGCCCGCGGGTCTCTTCGTTGAGCAGGCAGTGGATCGAGATCGCGTCGGCCTGCCGGAACAGGTCCTCGAGCGACACCCGCTGAACGTACTGCGGGAAGTCGCCTTCGATCAGGTAGGGATCGTGCGCGATCACGCGCTTGAAGATCGGCTGGGCATAGTGGGCGAAGCGCTTGCCGATGCGGCCCAGGCCCAGGATGCCCACCGTGAGGTTCTGGGCGCGCGGGATCTTGCCGGGGCTGGTGTAGTGCCAGGTGCCGGCGTGGATGTCGCGGTCGTAGCGGGCGATGTTGCGGATCACCGAGAGCATCATCGACAGCGCGTGCAGCGAGACCTCGCCCACGCCGTAGTCGGGCGAGTTGGCCACCCACACGCCGTGGCGCGCGGCAGCGCGCGCGTCGATCGTGTCGTAGCCGGCGCCGATGCGCGAGGCCAGGCCGATGCCGGGGCGCGCGGCGAAGACCTTGTCGCCCACCGGCGCGTACTGCACCAGCAGCGCGCTGCAGCCTTCGGACAGGCGGATGACCTCGTCTTCGGTCCGGCACTGGCCTTCGACCAGCTCGATGCCGGCGTCGGCGAAGATCTTGCGCTCGAGCGAGACGTCGAGCATGTCGTAGTCGGTGAACAGTACTTTTTTCATTTGGGTCGTGCGGGTTCGGATCCGGGATCGGATCCGGGATGGAATCCGCCGCCAACGATACAGCAACGAGGAAGCATCGAATGAACGAAATCGACCTGAAAGGCCGCGTGGCGGTCGTCACCGGCGGCGCGTCCGGAATCGGCGCGGCGATCGCGCAGCGCTATGCGGCCAGTGGCGCGCGCGTGGCGGTCTGGGACATGAACGAGCAGGCGGCCAAGGCCACGGCCGCGGCGCTGCCGGCGGTCGCGGGCGGCGCGCACGCGGGCCACGCGGTGAACGTGGCCGACGAGGCCGGCGTGGACGCGGCCACCGCCGCCACGGTGGCGGCCATGGGCCGCATCGACGTGCTGTGCTGCAGCGCCGGCATCACCGGGCCGAACACCACCGTGGCCGAGTATCCGGCGGCGGAGTGGAAGAAGGTCTTCGACGTGAACGTGCACGGCGTGTTCCTGTGCAACCGCGCGGTGGTGCGCGAGATGCTGAAGAACGACTACGGCCGGATCGTGAACATCGCGTCGATCGCCGGCAAGGAAGGCAATCCGAACGCCTCGGCCTACAGCGCGTCGAAGGCGGCGGTGATCGGCCTGACCAAGTCGCTGGGCAAGGAAGTGGCGAAGTCCGGCATCCGGGTCAACTGCGTGACGCCGGCGGCGGTGCGCACCCCGATCTTCGACCAGATGACCCAGCAGCACATCGACTTCATGCTTTCCAAGATCCCGATGGGCCGCTTCGGCGGCGTGGAGGAGATCGCCGCGATGATCGCGTGGCTGTCGAGCGAGGAATGCTCGTTCTCCACCGGGGCGGTGTTCGACCTGTCCGGCGGCCGCGCCGTCTACTGAGCCCACGGAGCGCACGATGACCGACGAACGCAAGCGCGCACCCGAAGCAGAGAAGCGCGCACCTGAAGCGGAGAAGCGCCCTCGCTTCGACGCCGCCGCGCTGACCGCCTTCGGCGAGGCGCTGTTGCGCGGCGCCGGGCTGGATGCCGGCAAGGCGCGCGACGTGGCCGAGGTGCTGGTCGAGGGCGACCTGCTGGGCCACGACACGCACGGGCTGCACCTGCTGGGGGGCTACCTGGGCGAGCTCGAGAAGGGCTCGATGACCGCCGACGGCGATCCGGGCGTGATCGCCGAGCGCAGCTCGGTGGCCACCTGGGACGGCCGGCGGCTGCCCGGCCCCTGGCTGGTGCGCCGGGCGATCGCCTGGGGCGCGCCGCGTGCGCGCGAGCACGGCGCGGCCACCGTGGCGATCCGGCGCAGCCACCATATCGCCTGCCTGGCGGCCTACCTGGAGCAACCGGCGCGCGACGGGCTGATGGTGGTGATCGCCAGCTCCGACCCGGCGGTGGCCAGCGTGGCGCCTTTCGGCGGCACGCAGCCGGTGTTCACGCCCAATCCGCTGGCGGTGGGCATTCCCGCCTCCGGCGGGCCGATGATGATCGACATCTCGGCTTCGATCACCACCAACGGCATGAGCAACCGGCTCAAGGCGGCCGGCCAGCGCGGCGCGCACCCGTGGTGGCTCGACGCCGACGGCAAGCCGAGCGACGATCCGGCGGTG
>MEEC01000213.1 GCA_001724315.1 Lautropia sp. SCN 70-15
GTGGGCGGGCGGCCGGGACGGGGGCGGCCGGGACGGGGGCGGCCGGGACGGGGGCGGCGGGCAGGAGGGTGCGGGCGGCCAGGGCGCGCCGAGCCGCCGGGGCGACGCGGACGTGCAGGCGGCGGCCACATGAACGGATTCGCGTCCGGGCAGGCGGCCCGTCTGCTGGTGGTGGACGACAACCCGACGAACTGCGAGCTGCTGTCGCGCCGCCTGGCGCGGCTCGGCCACGAGGTGGCGATCGCCGAGGACGGCGTGCGGGCCCTCGAGGCCTTGCGCGAGGCCGACTACGACCTTGTCCTGCTCGACATCACGATGCCGGGCATGGACGGCTACCAGGTGCTCGAGACGATGAGGGCCGACGAGGCGCTGTGCCACGTCCCCGTGGTCATGGTGTCGGCGATCGACGAGAGCGAGAGCGTCGTGCGCTGCCTGGAGCTGGGCGCCGACGACTACCTGCCCAAGCCCTTCGACCCGGCGGTGCTGCGCGCGCGGGTCGGGTCGTCGCTCGCGCGCAAGCGCCTGCGCGACGCCGAGCGCCGCCAGTTGCAGGCGATCGAGCGCGAGCTCGAGATCGGCAGGCAGATCCAGGCGGGCTTCCTGCCCGACGAGATTCCGCGCCTCGACGGCTGGGACCTCGGCGCGCGATTCCTGCCGGCGCGGCAGGTGGCCGGCGACTTCTACGATCTCTTTCCGGTGGGGCACGGCGGCGTTGCCCTGGTGGTGGCCGATGTCTGCGACAAGGGGGTCGGCGCCGCCTTGTACATGGCGCTGTTCCGCAGCCTGATCCGCGCGATCGCCACCCAGCAGGACGATGTCGACGCGCGTGCCACGCTGGCGCGAACCGTGCGCGCGACCAGCGACTACATCGCCACCGTCCACGGCAGCGCGAACATGTTCGCGACGGCCTTCGTGGCGGCGCTCGAGCCGCGCAGCGGCGAGCTCGTGTACGTGAACGCCGGGCACGACGCGCCCCTGCTCGCGCGCGCCGGCGGCGCGATCGAGCGGCTCGGGCCGACCGGTCCGGCGCTCGGGTTGATGCCGGGGCAGCGCTTCGGCGTCGCGTCCACCCGCATCGGGCCGGGCGAGCTGCTGATGGCCTACACCGACGGCGTCACCGACGCCGGCAGCGCCGCGGCGCCTTTCGGCGAGGCGGGAATCCTGGCCCGGATCGCGCAGCGGCAGGGGTCGGTCGATGCCCTGCTCGACGAGATCGTGGCCGGGCTCGGGGCGCTCGGCGGCGAGCGCTCCGACGACGTGACGATGCTGGCGGTGCGGCGTCTTCCAGGATGAGTTCTGCGCTACGCTAGGCGACTCACGGCCAGCGCATGCCGATGCAACGACGATGACAATGTACTTCGACCCCCCGCCGACGATCGCTGCGCGGAGCTTCGCCAGGCTGCCCGACGCTCTGCGGATGCGCGGTGCCGACACCGAGTGGCACCGCGGCCAGCCCGGCGGCTACCCCGAGCATTCCTTCCTCGAAGGACCCGCCTTCGACCGGGACGGCACCCTCTGGTGCGTGGACATCCCGCACGGGCGGATCTTCCGCGTGTCGCCGCAGGGCGAGTTCACGCAGGCCGCGAAATACGATGGCGAGCCGAATGGCTTGGCGATCCACCGCGATGGCCGGATCTTCATCGCCGACTACGCGAACGGGATCATGGTGCTGGATCCCGTCACGCTGAAGGTCGAGCCCTTCCTGACCCGCGTGCGCCTCGAGCGCCTCAAGGCCGTCAACGATCTCGTCTTCGCGAACAATGGCGACCTGTATTTCACCGACCAGGGACTGACCGGCCTGCATGACCCGACCGGTCGCGTGTTCCGGGTGCGCGCGGTCGACGGGCACGTCGAGTGCCTGCTCGACAATGTGCCCAGCCCCAACGGCGTGGCGCTCGACCCGTCGGGCAGTGTTCTCTACGTGGCTGTCACGCGGGCCAATGCAGTGTGGCGGGTACCGCTGATGCCCGACGGAACGATCGCCAAGGTCGGCAATTTCATCCAGCTGTCGGGCGGCGGCGGTCCCGACGGGCTGGCGGTCGACAGCGACGGCAACCTGGCGATCGCGCACGTGGGCCTTGGCACGGTGTGGCTCTTCGACAAGCGGGGCGAGCCGATCGCGCGCATCCGGTCATCGTGCGGGCATAACACGACCAACATCGCATTCGGCGGCCCGGATGGGCGCACGCTCTTCATCACCGAGTCGGAGAGCGGTTCGCTTCTGCAGGCCGATCTGCCGACGGCGGGGCTGAGGCTCTATTCCCACTCCTGAGCCGGCGGCCTGGCCGCCGGCGGCCGTTCGAACTCCGGGCTCACATCGAAGGCGATGTCGCCATCGGCCATCGGCTCGCCGGTGGCGGCGAGCGCGGCGAAGTCGAACAGCCCGCGGTCCATCAGGTGCGAGGGCGTGACCCGCGACAGCGCGGCAAAGATGTTGTCGACCCGGCCCGGGAATCGCTTCTCCCACTCGCGCATCAGCTGCTTGATCTCGCGCCGCTTGAGGTTCTCCTGCGAACCGCACAGGTTGCAGGGAATGATCGGGAACTCGCGCCACCGCGCGTAGGCTTCCAGGTCGTGCTCCTCGACGTAGGCCAGCGGCCGGATCACGATGTGGCGGCCGTCGTCGGAGACGAGCTTGGGCGGCATGCCCTTGAGCTTGCCGCCGAAGAACATGTTCAGGAAGAAGGTCTCGAGGATGTCGTCGCGGTGGTGGCCCAGCGCGATCTTCGTGGCGCCGAGCTCGTCGGCCACCCGGTACAGGATGCCCCGGCGCAGGCGCGAGCACAGCGAGCACATCGTGCGCCCCTCGGGGATCACCCGGGTGACGATCGAGTAGGTGTCCTGGTTCTCGATGTGGAAGGGCACGCCGAGCTGGCGCAGGTAGTCGGGCAGCACGTGCTCGGGGAAGCCCGGCTGCTTCTGGTCGAGGTTGACCGCGACGATGTCGAAGGCGATCGGCGCGCGGCTGCGCAGCGTGAGCAGCAGGTCGAGCAGGCCGTAGCTGTCCTTGCCGCCGGACAGGCAGACCATGACGCGGTCGCCGTCCTCGATCATGCCGAAGTCGCCGATCGCCTGGCCGGTGAGCCGAAGCAGCCGCTTGTGCAGCTTGTTGCGTTCGTAGGAGAGCTTCTCGAGCTTGCGCGCGGACGGTTCCACGATCGTGCTCACGGGTGCCTCCAGACTTCGACGCGCACCGCCTTCGCGCGCGGCAGCGGCTGCGGCTTGGTGACCGAGACCTTCAGCGCGCGCAGGCCGGGCAGCCGGGCGATCTCGTCGGCCAGCTCGCCGCACAGGGTCTCGACCAGCTTGAAGCGGCGGTCGCCGACCACGCGCTCGATGGTCTCGACCACGCGCTCGTAGTTGACGGTCTCGGCCAGCTCGTCGCGGCGCGAGATCTTCGTGGCGTGCGGCACGTACATCTCGACCTCGACGACGATCGGCCGCTTGCGGGCCTGCTCGTGCTCGTAGACGCCGAGGAAGCAGTCGATCTCGACGTCCTGCACCAGCAGGCGGTAGCAGTCGTGGAAGCTGTCTTGCATCGTGGTTCCGGTCTGGTGGGCTCGCTTGTGTGTGGGCGCCCTGGTGGGCTCGCTCTTGTCGGCTCGCGTGCGCGGGATCGTGGCGGCGGCCGGTCAGCGCGAGACCAGGCTGGCGCCGCCGTCCACGGCGAGGACGTGCCCGGTGACGTAGCGGTTGCCGCGCAGCAGGAACTCGACCGCGCGGGCGATGTCCTCGCCGGTGCCCAGGCGCGCCAGCGGGATCGCGGCCTCGGTGGCGCGGCGCTCGGCTTCGGTGAAGATGCCGTCTTCCGGCCAGTCGAGCGAGCCGGGCGACACCGCGTTCACCCGCACCGCGGGCGCGAGCTCCAGCGCCAGCGCCCGGGTCAGCGCGACGATGCCGGCCTTGGCCGCCGAGTAGACCGAGAACTCGCGCAGCGGGCGCTCGGTGTGCACGTCGCACAGGTTGACGATCGCGCCGCCGGCCGCGCGCAGCCAGGGCACCGCGGCCTGGCTGCAGAACAGCGCCGCCTTCAGGTTGCCGTCGACCAGCTCGTGCCAGGCCGCCTCGTCGATCGTGCCCAGCGGCGTGCGGCGAAAGCTCGAGGCGTTGTTGACCAGCGCGTCGAGCTGGCCGCCCCGCCAAGCGGCAGCGCGCTCGATCAGCGCCGCGCAATCGGCGGCGCGCGACAGGTCGGCTCCGATCGCGGTGGCCGAGCCGGCCCGGGCTCGGTTCAGGCTGTCGACGAGATCCGTTGCCTCTTGCGACGAGCTGCGATAGTGAACGATCACATCGTAGCCGCCCGCATGCAGGTGCGAGGCGATCGCCGCGCCGATCCTGCGGGCGGCGCCGGTGACCAGGGCCACGGGGCGCGAGGAAGCTTCCGAGATAGAAGGGCTGTCCGCGATGGAGGGGCTATCCGTCATGGGGGGCGGTGTTCGGTCAACAGACCAGTTTAAATCATCTAGACTGCCGCCCCATGCGCCCCGCCCCCAGCCTGCCCCTGCCCGACGAGGATCAGCTCGCGACCTCGCGCCGGCTCTCCGAAGTCATTGCCGAGGCGATTCGCGCGGCCGGCGGCTGGATCGGCTTCGACGCCTTCATGGCGCGCGCGCTCTACGAGCCGGGGCTCGGCTACTACTCGGGCGGCAGCCGCAAGTTCGGCGAGGCGGGCGACTTCGTGACCGCGCCGCTGATCTCGCCGCTGTTCGGCCGCTGCGTGGCGGCGCAGCTGGCGCAGTGGTTCGGTCAAGGGGCGCCCGCAGCGGTCTACGAGTTCGGCGCCGGCACCGGCGCACTGGCGGCCACGGTCCTGGAGGCCCTGGCCGAGGCGGGGCACGACCGCGCGCGCTACCGGATCGTGGAGCTGTCGGGCGAGCTGCGCGCGCGCCAGCGCGAGACGCTGGCCGCCAGCGTGCCCGCGATGCTCGACCGGGTGGAGTGGCTCGATGCGCTGCCCGAGCGCATCGAGGGCGTGGTGCTCGGCAACGAGCTGCTCGACGCGATGCCGGTCCGCCTGTTCGGGCTGGCCGGCGGGCAGGTGGTCGAGCGGGGGGTGGTGCTGGCGCAGGACAGTGCGCCGGGCGCGTCGGCCGGACCCGGTGTGCCGGACGATCCGGCCACGGGCCGCGATGAAACGCCGCGCTTCGCGTTCGCC
>MEEC01000214.1 GCA_001724315.1 Lautropia sp. SCN 70-15
CGCCGGCATGGGCATGTACGCGCTCAAGCTCTACTACGACACCGAGGAGTCGCGCGAGGGCGTCAAGGCCTTCCAGGAAAAGCGCAAGCCCGACTTCCGCAAGCACGCCAAGTGATCGACCGCAGCGAGGCATGGCGATGAACCCCTACATCGACGAGGATCTCGCGGCGCTCGGCGAGCACGCCCGGCGCTTCGCGACCGACCGGATCGCGCCGGGCTTCCTCGAGCGCGACCGCACCCGGGTGCTCGACCGCACGCTGATGCGACAGATGGGCGAGATGGGTTTCATCGCCCCAGAGCTGCCGGAGCAGTACGGCGGCCAGGGCATGGGCTGCCTGGCCGCCGGCGTGATCCACGAGGAGATCGCGCGCGCCGACCTGAGCCTGTCCTACATCAACCTGCTGGCTTCGCTGACCGGCCAGATCCTGGCCGAGCACGCGCGGCCCGACGTCGCCGCGCACTGGCTGCCCCGGCTCACCCGGGGCGAGGCGCTGCTGGCGATCGCGCTGACCGAGCCGCGCGGCGGCTCGGACGCGGCCAACTTGCGGCTCAGGATGACGCGCGACGGCGACCACTACGTGATCGACGGCGAGAAGACCTCGATCTCGGCGGCCGACCAGGCCGACGCCACCGTGGTCTTCGCGCGCACCGGCACGGTCGAATCCGGCGCGCGCGGCGTGTCGGCCATCCTGGTGCCGATGGACACGCCCGGCGTGACCACCACCCGCTTCGACTGCCACGGCCAGCGCGCGATCGGCCGCGGCTCGATCTTCTTCCAGAACGCGCGCGTGCCGGCCAGCCACCTGCTCGGGCAGGAAGGCCAGGGCTTCGTGCAGGTGATGCAGGGCTTCGACTTCTCGCGCGCGCTGATCGGGCTGCAGGTGCTCGCGGTGGCCCGCGTCGCGCTCGAGGAGACCTGGGAGTACGTCGCGCAGCGCGAGGCCTTCGGCAAGCCGCTGTCGGCCTTCCAGGGCGTCTCGCATCCGCTGGCCGACTACGAGACCCAGGTCGAGGCCGCGCGGCTGCTGTGCCTGCAGACGCTGTGGCTCAAGGACAAGGGCCTGCCGCACACGGCCGAGGCCGCGATGTGCAAGTGGTGGGGCCCGAAGCTCGCCTACGACACGGTGCACCAGTGCCTGCTGTCCTTCGGGCACGGCGGCTACGACCGGGGCCTGATGGAGCAGCGGCTGCGCGACGTGCTCGGCTTCCAGATCGGCGACGGCACCGCGCAGATCATGAAGACGATCATCGCGCGCGGGCGGGCGGGGCGCGGGGCGGTGCCGGCGTGAAAGACCGGGGGTCCGGCGATCGCTGACGCGATCAGTCGCGCAGCCTGAGCGACACGGCCCCCGACCCGGACCCGACACGCTCGACCGACAGATCGGGCAAGGCCGCGCGCTGGGTGGCGTGCTCGATGGTCATCGCGCACACCTGACCGCCCGAATCGAGGTCGACAACGGTGTTCTCGTCGAGATCGCGTGACTCCGCCACCGGCGTTGCCCGGAATTCGAGATACAAGGTGTCGGTGTCCGGGTAGTACCTGACCTTCATGGCGCGAACCTGCGATCGAAGAAGGCATTGTGCACGGTTTCTCCATCGGGGAGCAGGACGACGCGCAGCCAGCGACCGTCCGCCTCCGGCACCCGCCCCCAGAGCCGGATTCGACCATCGCCCTGCACCTGCCTTGCCGAAGGGGACGCGATGACCCGAGCTATCCATGAGTCGTGGATGATCGCGCGATCCGGGCGGGACCGCATATCGCGGAAGTAAGCTGTCGTCGGAAAGCGGACCGGGTGCATCCCCGAACCGTGTCACCATGCCGGCGACCGGGCAATCGGACGAACGGCCTAAGCGCATCGCCGATATGGCCCGGCACCCACCCGCCGATGCCTTCGTTCGATGCTCCTGCTGCTCAAGCTCGCCCTCGTCCCGGCCTCCATCCTGCTCGCGACCCTGGCCGCGCGGCGCTTCGGCCACGCGATCTCGGGGCTGCTGGCCGGGTTCCCGATCATCGGCGGGCCGATCGTCGCGGCGCTGATGATCGACCTGCCGCCGGCGCAGGTGGCCGACATCGCGCAGGCCACGCTGGCCGGCTGCCCGGCGTCGATCGCGCACATCGTGACCTTCGCCTGGCTGTCGCGCAGGCTGCCCTGGTGGGGCTGCCTGGCCTTCGCGGCGCTGGCTTTCTTCGCGGTCGGAAGCCTGACCACCGCCGCCTGGGTGCCGGTGTGGTTCGTGTTCGCGCTCGCGCTGGCCGGGCCCTGGATCGCCTGGGCGATCATGCCGCGCGCGCCCAATGCGAGCGGCGCGGTGCACGTGCCGCGCGGCGAGGTCCTGATGCGGGTCGCCGCGGGCTTCGTGCTGGCCGCGGCGATCCTGCTGAGCGCCGAGCGGGTGCCCGCCGCGGTGAGCGGCCTGATGCTCGCCTGGCCGATCAGTGGCAGCATCCTGCCCAGCTTCACGCTGCCGGTCCACGGCCACGCCGCGACGGTCACCCTGCTGCGCGGCTTTGCGATCGGGCTGGTCGGCTTCGTGGTGTTCTTCGTGGCCCTGGTGATGCTGCTGCGGCTCTGGGACGCGAGCCTGCCGTCCTTCGTGGTGGCGGCCGCCCTGTCCGCGCTGGCGGGCTGGTCGGTGCACCGGATCCGGCAGCGGCGCGGCTGAAGCCGCTGCGCCCCGGGGTATCACGCCGCGCTACCGCGCGCGCCGCGCTTGCCGCGCCCTTGCCGGCCTGCCGATCATCGTCTCACCGAATGCGGACAAGAGAGGCAGCGATGAAGCGAGGCAGCGCGAGGCGAAGCAGTTCCCGGAGAGGCGACGAGACCGCCGCAGGCGAACGATCCGGCCGCCACCGATCGAGCGAGCACGCGGCGATCCGCAGCCCGCATGAGAACGAGGGCTCGACGATGCGAAGGCTGCGAGCGGCCTGCCTCGCCTGCCGGCTGCTGGCGCTGGCCGCCTGCGCGGCCGGCCTCGCGCTCGCCGTCCAGGCGCAGGCGCATGCCGCGCATCCGGCCGGCGCTGCCGCGCCCGGCCTCACACTGGCCCTGCTCGGCGCGATCGTGGCGGCGCTGGCCGGCCGTCAGCGATAGGCGCGCCAGACCGAGGCGCCGCCGTCGCGCGCCACCAGCAGCACGTCGTACGGGTCCCGCTGGTCGCCCTGCTCCATCCCCGGCGAGCCGATCGGCATGCCGGGCACCGCCAGGCCGAGCGCGGCAGGCCGTTGCGCCAGCAGGCGCTTCACGTCCTCGGCCGGCACGTGCCCCTCGACCACATAGCCGTCGACCAGCGCCGTGTGACAGGACCCGAACTTCGCCGGCAGGCCGGCCTTCGCGCGCGCGGCCGTGTTGCCCACGTCGTGGATCCGCACGTCGAAGCCGGCGGCCTGCATGTGCTCGATCCAGGCCCCGCAGCAGCCGCAGGTGGGGGACTTCCAGACCTCGACCAGCGGCCGGGCGCGCGCGGCGAAAGCCGGCAACGCCGGCGCTGCCAGGGCAGCGGCCACCGCCGCCGTTGCCGCAGCCAGCAGCTTGCGGCGCTCGTTCGATCGATTCATCTGGTTACTCCGTGACGGTGATGCGGCCGACCATGCCGGCCTCGAAATGCCCGGGGATCAGGCAGGCGAAGCGGTACTCGCCGGGCTTCGTGAACTGCCAGACGATGCGGCCGCTCTTGCCCGGGTCCACGTGGGCCATGTAGGGCTCCTCGTGCTCCATGCCGGGGAACTTCTTCATCATCTCGGCGTGCGCCTTCAGTTCGGCCTCGGTGCCGATCACCATCTCGTGCAGGACGCGGCCCGCGTTGGCGATCTCGAAGCTCACCGTCTCGCCCCGGCGGACCTGGATCGCATCGGGCGAAAAGCGCATCGTGTCGCTCATGTCGACGCGGATCGTGCGGGAGGCCTTCGACGGATCGCCCGTGCGGCCGAAGGCGGTCTCGACGACCTCCAAGGCCTTCCGGCCATGCGACGCGTCGTGCGACGAGCCGTGCGCCGAGGCGCCGGGAGCGCCGGCAAGCAGCGACGAGCCCAGCAGCGTCGTGAGAATCGCGGTGTGAAACTTCATTGGTATCTTCCTTTCTCTGGAAATCGGTTTCGGATCAGTGATGCCCGTGCGCGCCGGGCTTGCGGACCTGCAGCTCGAGCGTGGGCGAAGCGCCCTGCGCGGGCGCGTGCGCGGCGCGCGGCGGCTCGGCCGGAGCGCCCTTCGCGGCGTCGCCCTTCCACTCCCAGGCCACGGTGCCCGGCGGATGCGCGTACCAGCCCGGGTCGCGGTAGTCGTTGGCGGCGAGGCCTTCGCGCACCTTGACCACGGTGAACATCCCGCCCATCTCGATCGGACCGAAGGGCCCGCGGCCGGTCATCATCGGCAGGGTGTTCGCCGGCAGCTCCATCTCCATCTCGCCCATGTCGGCCATGCCGCGATCGCCCATCGCCATGTAGCCGGGCACCAGGCGCTCGATGCGCTTGGCGACCTCGCGGAAGTCGACGCCGATCGTGGTCGGCACGTCGTGGCCCATCGCGTTCATCGTGTGGTGCGACTTGTGGCAGTGGAAGGCCCAGTCGCCCGGGGCGTCGGCCACGAACTCGATCGCGCGCATCTGGCCGACGGCCACGTCGGTGGTCACCTCGGGCCAGCGCGCGGTCTTCGGCACCCAGCCGCCGTCGGTGCCCGAGACCTCGAAGTCGTAGCCGTGCAGGTGGATCGGGTGGTTGGTCATCGTCAGGTTGCCGAAGCGGATCCGAACGCGATCCCCTTTGCGCACGACCAGCGGATCGATGCCCGGGAAGGCCCGGCTGTTCCAGGTCCACAGGTTGAAGTCGAGCATCGTGTTGATCTTCGGCGTCGCCGACCCGGGCTCGATGTCGTAGGCGTTGATCAGGAAGACGAAATCGCGGTCGACCTCGGCGTAGCCGCGCACCGACTTAGGGTTCCTCGGATGCACCACGAGGAAGCCCATCATCCCCATCGCCATCTGCACCATCTCGTCGGCGTGCGGGTGGTACATGAAGGTGCCCGACTTCGTCATCTCGAACTCGTAGACGAAAGTCTTGCCGACCGGGATCTGCGGCTGCGTGAGGCCCCCGACGCCGTCCATGCCGCTGGGCAGCAGGATGCCGTGCCAGTGGATGGTCGTGTGCTCGGGCAG
>MEEC01000215.1 GCA_001724315.1 Lautropia sp. SCN 70-15
CAGGCAAGCCCGGCAGCAAACCGAGAGGCGCCTGGGGCGCCAAGCGCGGCAACGGCTGGACCGGCAAGCCGGGCAGCGCCTGGGGAGGCAAGCAGGGCGCCGGATGGAGCGACAAGCCGCGCGGCGCGTGGAGCGACAAGCCCGCCGGCGACTGGAAGGCCAAGCCTGCCGGTGAATGGAAGCCCAAGCCCGCCGGCGAGTGGAAGCCGCGTCCCGCAGGGGAGTGGAAGCCTCGCCCTGCCGGCGAGTGGCAGGCGCGCCCCGCAGGCGAGCGGCGCGACAACCGGGCCGGTGGCCGCGACGGTGCACGGGGTCCCGCGGCGGGCCACCCGCGCAGCGGTGCGCCCGGGGCCGGTTTCGCCCGTCGTCGGCAGGAAGCCTGACGGCCGCGCCGGGGCCTCGCGCCCCGGCTCGGTGGCTGGCCAGATCCAGCCGGAACGGCTATAATCTTAGGCTTTGCGGAATTCCGCAGAACCCATCCTCTGCCCGGGTCAGAAATTCTCCAACCCCCCGGCGCACGATGGCCCAGGAGCACACATGAATCTGATCGAAAAGCTCGAGCAGGAAGAAATCGCCCGGCTCGGCAAGACCATCCCCGATTTCGCGCCCGGTGACACCGTGGTCGTGAGCGTGAACGTGGTCGAGGGCACGCGCAAGCGCGTCCAGGCCTTCGAAGGCGTGGTCATCGGCCGTCGCAATCGCGGCCTGAACTCCTCGTTCATCGTTCGCAAGATCTCCTCGGGCGAGGGTGTCGAGCGCACCTTCCAGCTCTACTCGCCGCTGATCGCCGGCATCGAGGTCAAGCGCCGCGGCGACGTCCGTCGCGCCAAGCTGTACTACCTGCGCGCGCGCTCGGGCAAGTCGGCGCGGATCAAGGAAAAGCTGCCCGGCAAGGCCCCGGGCAACGCGGCGGCCTGATCGCTTCCGCACTCTGGCCGGCCCACGATGGGTCGGCCGGCAGGCCGGGATTGCCGGCCGGCAAAAGGGCGCAGCGATGCGCCCTTTTTGCTTTTCTCCGATGATGTCCGGCACCGCTGTCAGGATCCCTCGCGCCACGATGACCCGCCTTCCATGACCTCGCCGACACGCAAGATGCCCGACTCGCAGACACCAGGCTCGTCGACGCCGGGATCGCCGGCGACCAAGGCGCCGGCGCCCGGGGTGGCGCCCGCCTTCGATCCGCGCAAGGCGACGGTCGTGGCCGACGGTCCCGAGGCCTTGCCGGCGGTGGGCTGCGACTGCCTGGCGGCCGATCGGCTGCGCGCGCGCTTTTCGAATCCGCCCCGGTGGTCGCCGGAGATGACCGGCGACCGGATCCGCCTGCACGTGGGCCCGCCGCGGCCCGCGGCGGTGCTGTTGCCGATCGTGCTGCACGCCGCCGGCCCGGCGGTGCTCCTCACCCAGCGCACCGCCCACCTGCGCCAGCACTCCGGGCAGGTCGCGTTTCCGGGCGGCCGTCACGAGCCGGCCGACCGCACGCCGGTGCACACCGCCTTGCGCGAGGCGCACGAAGAGGTCGGCCTGGAGCCCTCGCGGGTCGAGGTGATCGGCCGCTTGCCCGAGTACCTGACCGGCACCGGTTTCCAGGTCACGCCGGTGGTCGGGCTGGTGGAACCGGGCTTCGAGGTCCGCCCCGATCCGCACGAGGTCGCCGCGGTCTTCGAGGTGCCGCTGGAATTCCTGATGGACCCCAGGCACCACCAGCGGCGTCTGATCGAGGTCGCCGGCGAGCAGAGGATCTTCTGGGCGATGCCCTGGCGGGCCCATCCCGCGGCCGACGAATACTTCATCTGGGGCGCGACCGCGGCCATGCTTCGCAACCTGTATCGTCTGCTGAGCGCCTGAACGACGACATCCACGAAGGAAGGACCGATGGGATTCTTCGCACTCGTCCTCGCACTGCTGATCGAGCAATCGCGTCCCTTGCGGCCGGGCAACCGGGTGCATTCGGCGTTCGCGGGTTTCGCGGCGATGGTCCGGCGCAATCTCGACGGCGGCGAGCGCCGGCACGGCGCGATCGGCTGGGCGGTGGTGGTCGGCGGCAGCGTCGCGGCAGTGATGCTGGTCGAGTCGATCGCCCGGGCGATCCATCCGCTCGTGCTCTTCGCCCTGCACGTCTTCGTGCTGTACTGCACCGTGGGCTTCCGGCAGTTCAGCCAGGCTTTCACCGAGATCCGGATCGCGCTCGCCGCCGACGACGCCGAGGGCGCGCGGCGCGTGCTGTCGGGATGGCTGCGCGGCGAGGATCCGGCCGAGGAGGCCTTCGCCGACCGCGAGACGACGGTCGCCGGCACTTGCCGCCAGGCCATCGCCCACGCGCTGCTGGCGGCGCACCGCCATGTGCTCGGGCCGCTCTTCTGCTACATCGTTCTTCCAGGCGCGCTGGGTCCGGTGCTGTACCGGGTTGCCGAGATGCTGGCCAGGCACTGGCAGCGGCAAGACCGGGAGTCGCCGTTGCCGGAGGCAGCGGGCGCGTCGGCCCCGTTCTCGGCTCCGCTCTCGCCCTCGCCCTCACCCTGGTCCGCCTTCGCCACCCGCGCCTTCGCGGTGATCGACTGGATTCCGGTGCGGCTCACCGCGGCTGGCTTTGCGATCGTCGGGGACTTCGAGGACGCAGTCTATTGCTGGCGCGGCGCGAATGCCGCGGTGGGGCACTGGGACTCACGCTCGGTGCTGATGGCGGTGGGCAGCGGCGCGCTCGGCGTGCGGCTCGCCGATCCCGCGCTGGCGCAGCGCTGGGCGGGTAGCGAGCGTCCCTTCGAGTGTCCTGGCGGCGAGGCGCAGCCGGCCAGCCTGCCGGGGGCGGCGGGGCTGGTCTGGCGTTCGCTGCTGTTGTGGATCGGGCTGTTCGCCCTGATCACGGTCTCGGCCTGGATGGGGCGTTGAGCGTTTCCTCGACCAGGCGGCTATAGAGCTGGAAGCGGCGCCCGTCGATCTCGCCCGCCTCCATGGCGGCGCGCACCGCGCAGCCGGGCTCGTCCCGGTGGGTGCAGTCGTTGAAGCGGCAGCGGCCGAGAAACGGGGCGAACTCGGGCATCGCGTGCGCGAGCTGCGAGGCCGACAGGTGCGCGATGCCGAAGGTCTGGAAGCCGGGCGTGTCGATCAGCCGCGCGTCGGTGGCGACCGTCTCGGGCAGGTCGAAGAGGCGGCTGAAGGTGGTCGTGTGCCGGCCGGTGGCCAGCGCGGTGGAGATCGCCTGCGTGCGCAGGTCGGCGTCGGGCACCAGCGTGTTGACCAGCGTGGACTTGCCCATGCCCGACTGACCGACCAGCAGGGTGGTGCGGTGCTCCAGCCAGCCGCGCAGCGTGTCGCGCACCGCATCGGCATCGCCGCGGGCCGCGATCTCGAACACCGGCAGTCCCATCGCGCGACAGGCGTCCAGCCGCGCGCGGATCGCCGCGTGCGCTTCGCCGAGATCGATCTTGTTGGCGATCAGCGCCACCGGCACGCCGGCCACCGAGGCTGCGCACAGGATCCGCAGCAGCAGCTCCTCCGAGAAGGGCGGGTCGCCCGCCAGCACCACGCCGACCTGGTCCACGTTGGCCGCCAGCAGCTTGCTGCGCCACAGGTCGCTGCGCAGGATCCGGTTGCGTCGGGGCGAGATCGACTCGATGACCGCCTGGCCCTCGCCGGTGCGGAGGATCGAAACGAGGTCGCCCACGCAGGCGTCGGTGCGCTTGCCGCGCGACACTGCGATCAGCTCGCCGCCCGACTCTGACGGGCGCACCAGGTAATGTCGGCCGTAGCTGGCCGTGACCAGCGCGGGTTCGGCAGCGGCCGGCGCAGGCATCGCCGGGGTCATCCCAGCGCGCGCGCGAAGACCGCGTCGGACTTGGCCGCGCAGACGAAGTCGTTCTCCGACACGCCGCCCACCGAGTGGGTATTCCAGCGCACCGCGCAGCGGTTGTAGCCGACCTGCAGGTCGGGGTGGTGGTCCTCGCTGTGCACCAGCCAGGCCAGCGCGTTCACGAAGGCGATCGTGTCGTGGTAGTCGCGAAACGCGTAGGTGCGCTCGATCGCGCCGTCGCGGAAGGACCAGCCGGCGAGCTCGGAAAGTTGCACTTCGATCTCGCTGTCGGTGTAGGCGCGCTCGCCCTCCATCGGGCGGGACTTTCGCGACACGAGCTGCTGGCGGGTCAGGGCGGGTTTCATCGATGGCTGCTCAGGTGGCGGGTACGGCCGTCAGTCGTCCGATGCGCTGGACGGCGGGCGGATGCGAATCGTGGAAGGCCGAATGCACCGGGTCGGGCGTCAGCGTCGACGCGTTGTCCTCGTACAGCTTGACCAGCGCGCTGGCCAGGTGCTTCGGGTCGGTCTGTGCCGCGGCGAAGGCGTCGGCCTGGAATTCGTGCCGGCGCGAGGCCAGCGCGAACAGCGGTTGCAGCGGGAAGGCGAACACCGGCAGCGCCAGGAAGAACAGAACCAGCGCCGCGGCGTCGGCCATCGCCGGGTCGGGCGTGAGGCCCAGCGCCTGGTAGAACCAGGGCTGGCGCGACAGCCAGCCCAGCAGCCAGAGACCTGCCAGACTGAGCGCGAAGGTCAGTGCGATCCGCTTGGGGATGTGCCGCAGCTTGAAGTGCCCGAGTTCGTGGGCGAGCACCGCCTCGATCTCGTCGGCGTCGAGCCTGGCGAGCAGCGTGTCGAAGAACACGATGCGGCGCGCGCGCCCCAGGCCGGTGAAGTAGGCGTTGCCGTGCGCCGACCGGCGGCTGCCGTCCATCACGAACAGGCCGCGGGCGCGAAAGCCGCAGCGCGCGAGCAGCGCCTGCACCCGGTCGCGGACCTCGCCTTCGGGCAGCGGCTCGAACTTGTTGAACAAGGGCGCGATCACGGTCGGGAAGAGCACCATGACCGCCAGGTTGAAGGCCATCCAGGCGATCCAGGTCCACAGCCACCAGAGCTCGCCGCTGGCGCGCATCAGCCAGAGCACCAGCGCCAGCAGCGGCAGCCCCAGCGCAGCGCCGACCAGCGCGCCCTTGAGCGTGTCCGCCACGAACAGCGCCGGCGTCATCCGGTTGAAGCCGAAGCGCTGCTCCAGCCGGAAGCGCCGCCAGGCCTCGATCGGCATGTCGACGATGGCGCCGGCGACCACCACCAGCGCGACGAAGTTCACCGGCGCGATCGCAGGCGAGCCCGGGGCG
>MEEC01000216.1 GCA_001724315.1 Lautropia sp. SCN 70-15
CCGCGCCAGCGCTTGCGCCATCATGGCCGACAGCCGCGTGTTAAGCACCAGCGACAGCGCGCACCAGAAGGCCATCACCAGGTAGATGAACATGGCCATCCACGCGGCGGGCACGTGGATGAAGATGATCCGGTAGGACTCGCCCTGCTGCCAGTCGGTGGGCGCGACGAAGAAGCCCACGTAGAGCCCGGCGATCGCGAGCACCGCGGCGGCCCAGCCGAACCACGGGATCATGCGGCCGGCCAGCGGATAGAAGCGCGCGGGCGAGGCGAACTGGAACCAGAAGCTGCCTGTCATGTCATTCGTGTGCAATTCTAACCGCGAGCGCCGCGGCGAACGGGCCGAACAGCCAGGCCAGGATCAGCCCGGCGCCGAGCAGCGAAAGGTGCGCGCCCGAGCCCAGCCCGGCCATCTCCGATTCGACCGAACCGGCGCCGAAGATCAGCACCGGCACCGCCAGCGGCAACACCAGCAGGGCGAGCAGCGAGGCGCCGCCGCGCGCGCCCAGCGTGAGCGCCGCGGTGACCGCGCCCAGCCAGGACAGGATGGGCGTGCCCAGCGCCAGCGAGGCCACCAGCACCGCGATGGCCTCGGGCGGCAGGCCGAACTGCAGGCCCGCCAGCGGCGCCAGCAGGACCAGCGGCAGGCCGGTGGCCAGCCAGTGGGCCAGTACCTTGCCCGCCACCAGGGCGGGCAGCGGGGCAGGGGCCAGCAGGATCTGCTCGAGCGTTCCGTCGGCCCAGTCGGCCGCGAACAGCCGCGGCAGGCCCAGCAGGGTGGCCAGCAGCGCCGCCACCCATGCGATGCCCGAGGCGATCGCGCGCAGCAGCTGCGGATCCGGGCTCACCGCCAGCGGAAACAGGCTCGCCACCAGCAGGAAGAAGAGCAGCACCACGGCCAGCTCGGCGCGCGACTGGGCGGCCAGCTTCAGGTCGCGCCGGCAGGCCCAGGCCACCGCGCCGACCACGCCGAAGATCGGAGCGTCGCGGGTGGCGGAAGCGCCCGGGCGGGTGTCCGGGGCGCGACCGGCAGGCATGTCCGAAGACGAGGTCACGCTCAGGCTCCCGCGTAGTCGCCGAGCGACAGCTCGATCGGCGCGCTGCCCACCGGCAGCCGCTGGTGGGTGGCCACGATCGCGATCCCGCCGCGCGCGAGGTGGGCGTCGAGCAGCTCGCCGAACAGCGCCTGGCCGGCGGTGTCGAGCGCGGTGGTCGGTTCGTCGAGCAGCCACAGCGGACGCTGCGACGCGTCCAGCCGGGCCAGCGACACGCGCCGCCGCTGGCCGGCCGACAGCCGCCCGAAGGGCAGCTTCGCCTGGCGCGCCAGGCCCACCCGGGCGAGCAGCTCGGCGGGGGGCGGCGCGTGGCCCGCGCCGTCGAGCTCGCGCTGCAGGCGCAGGTTCTCGCTCGCGGCCAGGTTGTCCTTCCAGCCGGCAGCGTGACCCTGGAACAGGCAGGCGGCGTGCCACTCCGGCGAGGAGACCCGCCGCGGCGCGCCGTTCCAGCGGACCTCGCCCGCGGTGGGCCGCACCAGGCCGGCGATCGCTCGCAGCAGGGTCGTCTTGCCGGTGCCGTTCGGTCCGGTCAGCGCGAGCCAGTTGCCGGGTGGCACCTCGAAGCCCAGCCCCGAGAACAGCGTCCGTATGCCGGCCGCGCAGGCCAGTCCGCTCACGGCGATGCCGGCGGTCACTGCTCGACGACCCGGTCGACCACGAGGGTGATGCCGGTGCTGCCCGGTTTCGCCGCGACCGCCTCGCCGATCAGGTCACCCGGCTTGCGCATGGCGTCGCCCGAAGGGCTGATGCGGGCCTCCAGCACGATCTCGCCGGCGGTCGACAGCAGGCGCGAGGGATCCATCGCATTGGCGTCGCCCAGCTCGAAGGCCAGCGGCAGCGAATCGGCCGGCTGGCGCAGCACGGCGACCGGAATCCGGGGGCCCTGCGCCGCCCGGGCGATCACGAAGAGCGTGGCGCCGCCGGGCACCTTGCCGGCCAGCGCCGGGGCGAGCTCCACCCGGCCGCTCAGCACGGCAGGGCCTGTCGGCGCCGCGGGCTGCCCGCCGGGGGCGGGCGCCTGGCCGCGCGCCGCCAGTTCGGCATCGATCCTGGCCACGACCTCGCCGATCTGCGCGGCATCCTGCGAGCCGGGCGGCAGCGTGCCCAGCAGCTGGGCGAGATAGCGGCGCGCCGCGGGCAGGTCGCCGGCCCGGTAGCGCGCGGCGCCCATCAGCGCGATCGCCTTGGGATCGTTCGGGTCGGCGGCCAGTGCCTGCTCGAGCAGCTCGGTCGGGCGGCCGGAGAAGTCGCCGCCGGCGGCGAGCGCGGTGGATTCGGCGTAGTCGGCCAGCAACCGGGCGTTGGGCGGCAGCAGGCCGGTCGCCTTGCCGAAGGCCTCGATCGCCGCGCCGTGATTGCCGATCATCTTGTAGGCCTCGGCCAGCACCGCCCAGGCCTCGCCGTCATCAGGGTTCGCGCGCAGCCGCGCCTCGATCTCGGCCACCAGCGCGTCGAATTGCGCCTGGGGGCTGCCGGCGAGGTCGCCGGAGCGGCCTTCGAGCTGGGCCAGTGCGATTTCGGGCGAGCCCACCGCGCGATAGACGCCGACCGCGACCAGCGGCAGCAGCAGCGCGAGCGCGAGGCCCGCGAGCATCGGCGCGCGCGACCGGGATGCCTGCGCGGCCTGCGGCGCCGGTTTCCCGGCCGCGGCGATCGCCTCCGGCGGCAGTTCCTCGGCCATCTGGCGAAGCAGGTCGGCCAGCGCCTGCTCGGCCTCGGCGTCGGTGAGGCGACCGGCGTCGCGCTCGCGCCCGATCTCGTCGCGGCGGTCGCGGAACACCGCGAGTCGCCGGTCGAGATCGTCGTCGGCGATGGCGATCGACTTGCGCGAGAAGAGCGGCCACACCACGGCCGCGGTCACGACCAGCGTCAGGAGCGCGATGGAAACCCAGAGCAGCATCAGAGGCAGCGGCGGGACGGTGACGCCCCAGCGTTCCGGAAAACTGACGATTGTCGCACAGGCCGGGAAGACCTTACCGGGGCCGGGCAGTGCGCCATGGTCATCCGCGCCGGGGCGGGCGCCTCTTCTGCCCCGGCGTCAGTTCCTGGCCATTCGCCGCTTCAGCGCGAACCAGCCCGACAGCACCCAGACGAGCACGGTGAACACGGCGAGCCCGGCCGACACCGGCCGGTCGACGAAGCCCAGAAGATTGCCTTCGGACTTGATCATCGAGGTGATGAAGTTCTCCTCGAGCATCTTGCCGAGCAGCATTCCGAGGATGGCCGGTGCGATGGGGAATCTGTGCGCCTCGAGGAACCAGCCGAGCAGGCCGAAGCCGATCAGGATCCACAGGTCGAACGGGGAATTGTTGATCGCGAACGAACCGACCACGCAGAACATCAGGATCACCGGCATCAGGATGTTGCGCGGGGTGCGCAGCAGCCGGGTGGCGGCCTTGATGCACAGCCAACCCAGCGGCAGCATGAGCAGGTTGGCCAGGATGAACACCGCGAACACCGCGTAGATGTTCTCGGGGCTGTTGATGAAGATCGTGGGCCCCGGGTTCATGTTCTTCATGTACAGCACGCCGATCACGATCGCGGTGATCGAGTCGCCGGGGATTCCGAACACCAGGGCGGGAATCCACGCGCTGGCCAGCGCGCTGTTGTTGGCGGCGCCGGCCTCGACCAGGCCCTCGGGGTGGCCGGTGCCGAACTTCTCGGGCTCCTTCGAGGTCTTCCGGCTCAAGGCGTAGGACATCCAGGCCGCCATGTCGGCGCCGGCCCCGGGCAGCGCGCCGACCGCGGTCCCGAGAAGGCTGCCGCGCAGGGTCTGCTTGCGGTACTTGATGATCATGCCGCCCATGCCGCGGAAGACCGAGCCCACCTGGGCCTTGACCGCGTCGATCTGGGTCGGCGCGACCGAAAAGCGCAGGATCTCGGAAACCGCGAACAGCCCGATCATCGCGGGGATCAGGCTCACGCCGCCCAGCAGGTCGGCATTGCCGAAGGTGAAGCGCGGGTGCGCGGCCGGATTCTCCAGGCCCACCGCGCCGAACAGCAGGCCCAGGAACAGCGTGACCATCCCGCGCAGCGGCTGGTCGCCGGCGATGAACACCGCGCAGGTGAGCCCCAGCAGCACCAGCCAGAAGTATTCGAAGGAGCTGAACTGCAGCGCGAACTCGGCCAGCGTGGGCGCCGCGAAGATCAGCACCAGGGTGCCGAACAGCCCGCCGATCACCGAGAAGACCAGCGCGACGCCCAGTGCGGTCTCGGCCTGGCCCTTGCGGGTCATCGCGTAGGATTCGTCGACGTAGGCCGCCGAGGCCGGCGTGCCCGGGATGCGCACCAGGCAGCCGGGGATGTCGCCGGCGAAGATCGCCATCGCGGTGGCGGTCACCATCACGGCCACCGCCGGGATCGGCGGCAGGAAGAAGGTGATCGGCACCAGCAGCGCGGTGGCCATCGTGGCGGTGAGGCCCGGAACCGCGCCGACGAAGAGTCCGAACAGGGCGGCACCGATCATCGCCAGCAGCACGTCCATGCTGGCGACCATCTGCAGGGCGGTGAGTACGGCTTCCATCGTGAGCTCCGCGGGCGCTTACCAGGCGATCGGCTGCAGCAGGCCCCAGGGCAGGGGGACCTTGAGCAGCTTGTAGAAGCCGGTGTGGATGATGAGGGTCGCCAGGATCGCGACCGGAACGACCCGGGACGGGCGCACGCCGTAGCTCCACATCAGCGCCGACAGCATCAGCAGCGAGCAGACGATGAAGCCGAGCGCGTCGACGGCCAGCACGTAGAAGAACAGCGAGCCCAGCGTCACGGCGAACGCCAGCAAGCCGCGGCGCGACGATGCCTGGACAGCGAACATCGGTTCGCCGCTGCGCAGCCCCTGCAGGAGCAGCAGCACCGAGGCGATCGCCAGGCCCGCGGCGACCACGGTCGGGTACAGGGCGGCGCCATAGGGTTGGCCGGGAATCGCCGGGAAATCCTTGACGTGCCAGAGCACGGCCAGCGACAGCGCGAGCAGCACTGCGCCGATGACGGTATCGTTCACGCGCACGACGCGGGCCTCGGGAGGGTCGGAAACGGAAGGAGAGCCGGGAACGGAAAGAGAAAGCGGCGGCCGTTGCGGCCGCCGCCGAGCGCCGTCAGGTGCTTACTTCNCGCTTATTTCGCCAGGCCGACGGCCTTCATGACCGCGCCCTTGGACTCGTCTTCCTTGGCCATGAACTCGCCGAATTCCTTCGGGCCGCCCCAGGTGGCGCCGAAGCCGCGCGAGGCGAGGAAGTCCGCGTAGGCCTTCGAGTCGTAGATCTTCTTGGTGGCGGCAGCCAGCTTGTCCACGATGTCCTGCGGCATGCCCTTGGGACCCGCGATGCCGCGCCAGGCGCCGTTGGTCCAGGCGCTGCCGGTCACGTCCTTGAGCAGCGGGACCTTCGGGAACAGGGCGTCGGGCTTGGTGTCCATCAGGACCAGCGGGCGCACCCGGCCGGCGTCGATCAGCGCGCGGGCCTCGGGCAGCGAGCACGAGACCAGGTCGAGGCCGCCGGCGACCAGGTCCTGCAGGCCGGGCGCGGCGCCCTGGCTGGGCACCCAGGTGATCGCGTCGCCGGGCAGTTTGGACTCGACCAGCATGCCGGCCAGGCCCAGGTGCCAGATGCCGCCCTGGCCGGTGCCGGCCGACTTCATCTTGCCCGGATTGGCCTTGGCGGCGTCGAGCAGATCCTGCGCGGTCTTGATCGGGGAGTCGGCGCGCACGAAGACGGCGTTCGGGTCGTAGTTGACCAGCGCGACCGGGGTGAAGTCCTTGTGGCTGAGCTGGGTGAGCCCGGCGTGCCGCATCATCGTGATCTCGACGGTGATCAGGCCCAGCGTGTAGCCGTCGGGCTTGCTCATGGCGATCGCCTGGTGACCGACCACACCGCTGCCGCCGGTCCGGTTCACCACGTTGACCGGTTGGCCCAGCTCCTTCTCGAGCTCGGCCGCCATGAAGCGGGCCACGGCGTCGGTGCCGCCGCCGGCGCCCCAGGGCACGATCATCTGGATGGGCCGCTCGGGCCAGGCGGCCATGGCGGGCGCGCTGGCCAGACCGAAGCTCAGGGCGGCGGCGGTGGCGCCGAGCGCGCCGAGCAGGTTGCGACGTTTCATCTGCGGTTCTCCTCTTGGGACGTTGTTCTGCGGTGTCACGCGGCCGGCCGGGCCGGCGCGCAACGGCCGTCAATCGTACTGGTATACAAGTACACCAGGCAAACGGTCGGCTGTCCGCGGGGCTGCCGACCGGCCATTTCAGCCCTGAAGCGAAATGCCTTGCTCCATTCGTTCGGCGAGCACGAACAGGAACTTCATGCACTGCTCGAGTTGCTCGACTTCGACGTACTCGTCGGGCTGGTGCGCCACTGCGATGCGGCCTGGTCCGCAGACCACGGTGGGCACGCCGATGTCCTGCAGGATGCCGGCCTCGGTGCCGAAGCTCACGCGGCCCGGCACGAAGTGACCGCACAGCGGCATGATCGCCTTGGCCAGGTAGGTGTTGCCGCGTTCGTCGAGCGCCGGCGTGTCGAAGATCTCCTCGATCGCGATGCCGCACTCGGGCGAGATCGCCTGCATGGCCGGCTCCAGCCCGTCGCAGAAGGCCCGGATGCGGGCCAGGATGTCGGTGGCGCGCTGGCCGGGCAGGGCGCGGATCTCGAGCAGGAACTCGCAGTCCTTCGCGGTGATGTTGTGGGCGGTGCCGCCCTGGATGCGGCCCACGTGCACGCTGGTGTGCGGGAACTCGAAGCCGTCGTGGCGGGCCGCCGCGCGCAGCTCCTGCTGCAGGCCGCTCACGAAGTGGATGACCTCGGCGGCGATCTCGACCGCCGAGACCCCGCTGTCGCGAAGCGACGAATGCACCGAGTGGCCGCGCACCTTGACCTTGAAGCCCGCCGCGCCCTTGTTGGCGACCACCACCTGCATCGAGGTCGGCTCGCCGATCAGGCAGGCGGCCGGCTTGACCGGCGCGCTGGCCAGGTGCCCGGCCAGCTGCCGCATGCCGTGCATGTTCGTTTCCTCGTTGTACGAGAGCGCGACGTGCAGCGGCTGCTTCAGTTTGCCCGCGGCAAAGCGCGGCGCCGCGTCGAGCACGCAGGCGATGAAGCCCTTCATGTCGGCCGAGCCGCGGGCGTACAGGTTGTCGCCCTTGCGGGTCAGCACGAAGGGATCGGTCGTCCAGGCCTGGCCGGCCACCGGCACCACGTCGGAGTGACCCGACAGCATCAGGCCCGGCACGTCCTCCGGACCGATCGTGGCGAACAGGTTGGCCTTGCCGGGCTCCGGCGCGTGCTGGACCATGACCCTGGCGCCCACGGCTTCCAGTCGTTCGGCGGCCCAGTCGATCAGCGCCGCGTTGCTGTTGGCGCTGACGGTGTCGAAGGCGACCAGTCTTTCCAGGGTGGCGAAGGGAGCTTGCGGGCGCTTGTCGGTCATTTTTCGGGATGCCTGCGGCAGTGTCGGGGCGTTGCGGGGATTGGTCGGCGCAGTTTAGCGCGCTACCATGGCGCAATCTCCGGAAGCACCGGCAATCCGGCGCCTTTTCGTCAATTTCCGCGCGGCTGCCGCAGCGTCCAGCCCGCCCGCACGCCCGCACGCACAGGAGTCATCGATGAACGCCCCCGAGAACAAGCGCCTGACCGCAGAAGCCGCCGTCGACCTGAGCCACTGGTGGATGCCCTTCACCGCCAACCGGCAGTTCAAGGCCAATCCCAGGCTCGTGTCCTCGGCCAAGGGCGTCTTCTACAAGACGCCGGAAGGGCGGGAGATCCTCGACGCCACGTCGGGGCTCTGGTGCGTGAACGCCGGGCACGGCCGCGAGGAGATCGTCGCGGCCGCCGCCCGCCAGCTGCAGGAGATGGACTTCGCGCCCTCGTTCCAGTTCGGCCACCCGATCGGCTTCGAGTTCGCCAACCGCCTGATCGAGATCGCGCCCAAGGGTTTCGACAAGGTCTTCTACGTCAACTCCGGCTCCGAAGCGGTCGACACCGCGCTGAAGATCGCACTGGCCTACCACCGGGCGCGCGGCGAGGCCCAGCGCACCCGTCTGATCGGCCGCGAGCGCGGCTACCACGGGGTGGGCTTCGGCGGGATCTCGGTGGGCGGCATGGTCAACAACCGCAAGGCTTTCTCCGGGGCGCTGCTGCCGGCGGTCGACCACCTGCCCCATACGCACAACCTCGAGCACAACGCGTTCTCGCGCGGACAACCGGCCTGGGGCGCCCACCTGGCCGACGATCTCGAGCGGCTGGTGGCCCTGCACGGCGCCGAGACCATCGCCGCGGTAATCGTCGAGCCGGTGGCCGGGTCCACCGGCGTGCTGCTGCCGCCCAAGGGCTATCTCGAGAAGCTGCGCGCGCTGTGCGACAAGCACGGCATCCTGCTGATCTTCGACGAGGTCATCACCGGCTTCGGCCGGCTCGGCACACCCTTCGCGGCGGATCGCTTCGGCGTCAAGCCCGACCTGTTCACCACCGCCAAGGGCCTCACCAACGCCACGATCCCGATGGGCGCGGTGTTCGCCACCGCCAAGGTGCACGATGCCTTCATGAACGGCCCCGAGGGGATGATCGAGCTGTTCCACGGCTACACCTACTCGGGCCATCCGGTCGCCTGCGCGGCCGGCATCGCCACGCTCGACATCTACCAGCGCGAAGGCCTGCTCACCCGCGCCGCCAAGCTCGAGAAGGAATGGGAAGACGCGATGCACTCGCTGCGCGACCTGCCCAACGTGATCGACATCCGCAACATCGGCCTGGTCGGCGCGATCGAGCTGTCGCCGCGCAACGGCGTGGTGGGCGCGCGCGCCTACGACGCGATGGTCGCGGCCTTCGACGAGGGGCTGATGATCCGCGTGACCGGCGACACGATCGCGATGTCGCCGCCGCTGATCGTGGAGTCGGCGCACATCGAGCGCATCGTTGGCACGCTTCGGAAGGTGCTTTCCTCGCTCAAGTGATTGCGTGCGGCGCGCGGGGGCCGGGGCGGAGGATCCGGTTCGGCCCCGGTGCGCTGTCCGCTTCGCGGAAACGCTTGGTCGCGCGGG
>MEEC01000217.1 GCA_001724315.1 Lautropia sp. SCN 70-15
CAGACCAGGGGGCCCTCGCGCACCAGCCCGAAGTCGCCGGCCGCCGCGGGCGCGTCGGCGCCGAAACCGGCGCGCGGCTCGCGCTCGATCGCGGTGGCCGCATCGCCGCGGTTGAAGACCGCGACCGCGCCGGGCGCGTAGATGCGCTTCTTGGCCACGGCGTAGCTGGCCATCGACGCGTGCCAGTCGAGATGGTCCTCGCTGAGGTTCAGGATCGCGGCCGCGTCGGGCGCGAAGCTGTCGGCCAGCGCCAGCTGGAAGCTCGAGAGCTCCAGCACCCAGACCTGCGGCAGGTCCTGGGCCGCGATCGCCTCGCGCAGGGCGTCGAGCATCGGCGGGCGGATGTTCCCGGCCGTGCGGACCGACAGGCCCGCCGAGGCGCACAGGTGCGCCGCCAGCGCGGTGGTGGTGGTCTTGCCGTTGGTGCCGGTGATCGCGACGACCTTCGGCGCATAGCCGCCCTCGCGCAGCTCGGCAAGCGCCTGCGCGAACAGCTCCAGCTCGCCCGCCACCGCGATGCCGCGCGAGCGGGCCGCCGAGTGGAAGGCCGCCGATGGGCCGGTCTCGATCGACAGGCCGGGGCTCCAGGCCACCAGGTCCACGCCGTCGAGCCAGGCCTCGTCGAAGTCGCCGCCGAGCACCTCGACGTCGCCTGCCGCCTCGCGCAGATCGGCCAGCCGCGGCAGGCGCGAGGGGTCGCCGGCGCGGGTGTCGGCCACCCGCAGCACGGCGCCGCGGGCCGCGGCCCAGCGGGCCATCGCCAGGCCCGAGTCGCCCAGGCCGAGGACCAGCACGCGCCGGCCGGCGAGGTCGAAGAGCCTCAGCTGCGAGGCCTGGCCGGTCTGGAGGATGGGGGCGCTCATCGCTCGGTCACCGCAGCTTGAGCGTGGACAGGCCGAACAGCACAAGCATCATCGTGACGATCCAGAAGCGCACGACGACCTGGCTCTCCTTGACGCCGCCGACCTCGAAGTGGTGATGCAGCGGCGCCATCCGGAAGATGCGGCGCCCTTCCCCGTATCGGCGCTTGGTGTACTTGAAGTAGCCGACCTGCAGCATCACCGACAGCGTCTCGACCACGAACACGCCGCCCATGATGAAGAGCACGATCTCCTGGCGCACGATGACGGCCACCGTTCCCAGCGCGCCGCCCAGCGCGAGCGCGCCCACGTCGCCCATGAAGACCTGCGCGGGGTAGGCGTTGTACCAGAGGAAGGCCAGGCCCGCGCCGGCGATCGCCGCGCAGAACACGGTCAGCTCGCCCGCGCCGGGAATGAACGGGATCAGCAGGTACTTGGCGAAGACCGCGTTGCCGGTCACGTACGCGAACACGCCGAGCGCCGAGCCGACCAGCACCGAGGGCATGATCGCGAGGCCGTCGGCGCCGTCGGTGAGGTTCACCGCGTTGCTGGTGCCCACGATCACCAGGTAGGTCAGCACGATGAAGCCGATCACGCCGAGCGGATAGGCGACGTTCTTGAAGAAGGGCACGATCAGGTCGGCCTGCGGCGGCAGGCTGGCGGTGAAGCCGCTGGCCACCCAGTCCACGAACAGCGACCAGGCCTGCGCGTTGGTCTGCGCCGGCACCGCGAAGGCCAGCGCGATCGCCGCGCCCAGGCCGATCGCCGACTGCCAGAAGTACTTCTCCTTTGCCGACATGCCCTTGGGGTCGCGGTGCACGACCTTGCGGTAGTCGTCGATCCAGCCGATCCATCCGAAGCCCAGCGTGACGATCAGCACGATCCACACGAATCGGTTGGTCAGGTCGGCCCACAGCAGCGTGGCCGCGGCGATCGAGATCAGGATCAGCGCGCCGCCCATGGTCGGCGTGCCCGACTTGGTGAGATGGGTCTGCGGCCCGTCGGTGCGCACCGCCTGCCCGATCTTCAGCTCGGTGAGCTTGCGGATCAGCGAGGGGCCGAACATCAGGCCGATTGCCAGCGCGGTCAGCGCGGCGAGCACCGCGCGCAGCGTGATGTAGCCGAAGACCGAGAAGGCGCGGACGTCCTGGGCCAGCCACTGGGTGAGCGCGAGCAGCATCAGTGCGCCTCCGCCTGCGCCGCGCCGGCCAGCGCGGCGACGACGCGCTCCATCCGCATGAAGCGCGAGCCCTTGACCAGCACCGTGGCCGGCGGCGGCGCCAGCCCGCGCGCCCGCTCGACCAGCGCGTCGACGTCGTCGAAGTGCTCGGCCGCGGGGCCGCAGGCCGCGACGGTCTCGCGGGTGGCATCGCCGAGCGCGAGCACGCGGTCGATGCCCCGCTCGCGCGCGTAGTCGCCGACCTCGCGGTGATAGCGCGGCCCCTCATCGCCGACCTCGCCCATGTCGCCGAGGACCAGCACGCGGGGGGCGGGCAGCGAGGCCAGCACGTCGATCGCGGCGCGCACCGAGTCGGGGTTGGCGTTGTAGCTGTCGTCGATCAGCGTGGCGCCCGAGGCCGCGCGCAGGCGCGCGAGCCGGCCCACCGCGGGGCGGAAGCGCTCGAGCCCGCGCACGATCGCGTCGGCGCCGGCGCCCGCCGCGAGCGCGCAGGCCGCCGCGGCCAGCGCGTTGCGGACGTTGTGCGCGCCGTCGATCGAGAGCCGCACCGGATGCGCCTGGCCCGCGATGGCGATCGTGAACCCGTCGGGCCGCGCGCCGGCCTCGGCCGACACGGTGAAGCGCGAGTGATCGGCGGGATCGGCGCGCAGGCCGAACTAGAAACAGCGGCGCGCGCCGGCCAGCGAGCGCCAGATCGGGGTGTGCGGGTCGTCGCCGGGAAACACCGCGACGCCGTCCGCGGGCAGCGCGGCGATGGACTGCCCGTTTTCGATCGCGGTCGCCTCGACGCTGCGCATGAACTCCTGGTGCTCGCGCTGGGCGTTGTTCACCAGCGCGATCGTGGGCGCGGCGATCTCCGAGAGCCAGGCGATCTCGCCCGGTCGGTTCATGCCCAGTTCGATCACCGCCGCCCGGTGGGCCTCGGTCAGATTGAACAGGGTGAGCGGCACGCCGACGTCGTTGTTCAGGTTGCCGCGGGTGGAGAGCCGGGCCTTCTCGCTGAAGGCCTCGGCGAGGATCGCCGCGACCATCTCCTTGACGGTCGTCTTGCCGTTGCTGCCGGTGACCGCGATCAGCGGCAGGGCGAAGCGCCGCCGCCAGCCCGCGGCGAGTTCGCCGAGCGCGCGCCGGCTGTCCGGCACCCACAGCGCCGGCAGCGGGATGCCCTCGACCCAGCGCTCGAAGAGCACCGCGGCCGCGCCCTTCGCGCGCGCGCCGGCCAGGAAGTCGTGCGCGTCGAAGCGCTCGCCGCGCAAGGCCACGAACAGTTGCCCCGGCGCCAGCGCGCGGGTGTCGGTGCAGACGCCCGCGACCTTCACGGTCGGGTCGCCGATCAGCCTGCCGGCCGACAGCCAGTCCAGTGCCTGGCGCAGGTCAAACATTGCTGCGCTCCGCGGCCGGCTGCGCGAGACCGAGCAGCTCGCGCACCGTGTCGACATCCGAGTAGGGATGACGCACGCCCTGGATCTCCTGGTAGTCCTCGTGGCCCTTTCCGGCAATCAGCACGACGTCGGCCGGCGCGGCGATCCGCAGCGTGCGCGCGATCGCCTCGCGCCGGTCGAGCTCGGTGAGCCAGGGCTCGCGGGTCAGCCCCGCGCGGATGTCGGACGCGATCCTGAAGGGCGTCTCGCTGCGCGGGTTGTCGCTGGTGATCACCACGCGATCGGCGTGACGCTCGGCGACCAGGCCCATCAGCGGGCGCTTGCCGGCGTCGCGGTCGCCGCCGGCGCCGAACACGCACCACAGGAATCCGCCGCGGGCGGCCGCCACCGGGCGCAGCGCCTGCAGCACGCTCATCAGCGCGTCGGGGGTGTGCGCGTAGTCGACCACCACCAGCGGCGAGCCGGTGGCCTCGAGGCGCTGCATCCGCCCGGGGATGGGCCGCAGCGTGCGCAACAGCGACATGGCCGCGTCGAAGGGCATGCCGAGCGAGATCCACGTCGCGGCGACCGCCGTGGCATTGACCACGTTGAACCGCCCGAGCACGCCGAACTCGATCTGCGCGCGCCCGAAGTCGCCGCCGATCGAGACCGCCATGCTGCTGGTGCCCTCGGCGATCTGCCAGGCGGACAGCTTCTTGCGTGCCCGCCAGCCGTGCTCGCCGGGCAGCTGGCCGAAGGCGATCGTGGGCACGCCCTCGGGCACGGTGTCGATGACGACCGGCGCGATCGGATCGTCGCCGTTGATGATCGCCACCTGAAGCCTCGGCCAGGCGAACAGCCGCAGCTTGGCGCCCAGGTAGGCGCGCTCGTCGCCGTGGTAGTCGAGGTGATCGCGGGAGAAGTTCGTGAAGACCGCGGTGTGCACCGTCAGCCCGTCGATGCGGCCCTGGTCGATCCCGATCGACGAGACCTCCATGGCCACGACTTCGACGCCGGCCTCGACGAAGGCCGCGAGCATGCGCTGGAGCGAGATCGCGTCGGGCGTGGTGAGGCCGAAGGAGGCGAGCGCCACGCCCTCGCGGCCGGGCTCGACGATGCCGCTGCCCAGCGTGCCGATGACCGCCGCCTTTCGGCCGGACTCGGCCAGGCCGCGGGCGATCCACTGGGTGCAGCTGGTCTTGCCGTTGGTGCCGGTGACCGCGACCACCACCAGCTTCGAGGACGGGTCGCCGTACCAGGCGGCGGCCAGCGGGCCGACGCAGCGAGACAGCCCCTCGACCTCGCAGATCGGAACACCGCAGGCCGGCGCTTCGCCGCCGGCCTCGCACACCACCGCCGCGGCGCCGGCCGCAACCGCGGCGCCGATGTGGCGGCGGCCGTCGCTGCGCCGCCCGGGCAGCGCGACGAACACGTCGCCCGGCCGGACAGCCCGGCTGTCGGCAACCAGGTGAGCGCCCGGCGCGACGACACCGCGCAGCCAGGCGACGAGGGAATGCACCAGCGAATCGCTGTCCTGGCGCGGATCGGTCACATGCTCTCCTTCACTGGCTCGGCAGGCAGCACGACCTGGGCGAGCGGGGCATCGGGCGGAAGCTCAAACACAAACCAGGACGCAAAGTGCTGGAGGCTGATGGGTGCGTGCAGCTCTTTCGCGATGGCGCTGAGGCGTTTGACGAACTGC
>MEEC01000218.1 GCA_001724315.1 Lautropia sp. SCN 70-15
CCCTACTACCGCGCGCTCGGCGACGCCTGGAACGAAGGCCTGCGCCAGGCGCTCAACAACCTGCCCGCGTTCGAGTGGGAAGGCCAGCCCCAGCCGCTGCAGGTCGTCGCCAGCGGCAGCGGCGGACAGATGCAGGGTTGATTCCGCGCACGGGGCACGCCGCACTGCCGCGCGCCCCGTGCCTCAGGCCGGCGCGTACGCTGCATCCTTCATCACGCCGGCCAGCGTACCGTAGGCGGCCGTCCAGGCCTCGCGCGCCTCGCCGGTGAACGCCGGTCCCAGCCCCTGCTCCAGCGTCCACAAGAGGGCGGCGCCCACGGTGTCGTAGTGCTCGGGTTTCACGCCGTAGCCGACGTGACGTTTCGCCATGTCCTGCGCGACCGGCACGACCGCATCGAGACGGGTGAGGCTGCCGACGATGAAGCCGAGCGCCTGCATGAGCTTGCGCCCCTGTGAAGCGATATCGCCCTTGAACATGGGTTTGACCGACGGATCGAGCGTGAACAGCCGCTCGTAGAACAGGCTGGCGGCGGTGTCCTGGATGGGCACGACCGCCGCCCAGTTGGACTGGATGAGCGCAATCTGCTGGGGTGTCATGGTGAGACTCCTTTTTGGGTAGTGATGGATACGATGTAATCGACGGCCGCGCGGACCGCCTCGTCGCTGAGCTCGGGCTGGCCGCCGCGCGGCGGCATTTCCTCGCCGCTCGCCCCGACAAACCCTTCGAGCGCGCTGCGGTACAGCGCATCGCGCCCCTTGGCGAGACGCGGCGCCCACATGTCGGGCTGCTTGACCTGCGGCGCCTCCGAGAGATCGTTGAAATGGCAGGCCGCACACACCCTGTCAAAGATGCGTCGGCCCTCGTCGCGCGCGTCCCCGGCGCCGGCCGGACCGGCGGCCAGCGCGAGGAACAGGACAGCGGCGCGCATGACGATCGCCTACTGGATGGGCAGGCGCACGACCACGCCGCCCATCACGTCGCCCATTTTGAAATCCTTGCGCGGGCTGTCCTTGTGATCGTTGTGGCAGGTGATGCAGGCCTTGGCCACGGCCTTGTCGGGATAGATCGCGGTGAAGTATTTCTTGCCGCCCAGCGTTTCCGTCTTGTAGTACGGATCGCCCTTCAGAACCGCTTCCAGCCCTTCCTTTTCGACCGGAGTCTTCGCATTGTTCTGTTTGTTCACCGGCCACAGCGACAGCAGCGAGTAGCTGAATTTCGCCCCCTTTTCGGCGACCGCCTCGGAACCGTAGCGGAACATCTGCGCGGGAAGCACGAGGGCCTTGTCGTCCTTCCAGTGTTCGCTGGCCTTGATGACTTTCTCCTGATTCTGCAGACGGTTGACGATGAGCTTGGTGTATACGGTCCGATCGGCTTCCATGATGCTGTGGAGGGCGTCGGCGATTTCCTTGTGAGTCCATTCGGCGGCAAGCGCAGGCTGGCCGAGGACGCAGCCGAGGGCGGCAAGGGGGATCAGTTTCCGCATGGTGTTTCTCTCCTTGAATCGACGTTGATGAACAATCCCGCAATGCGGGAGCAGATACCCGCGAGCGGGCTCATTCCTCGTCGCCAGCCGTGCCGCTCGCCGCATTTCGCGCCTGACCGCGCTTTTCCGCTTCGAGTGCCATCCGGATGCTGTCGACATGATGTTTGGGCAGGCCCATGAAATTGCGCGTCACCAGTGCGCCGTCCGCCAGCGCATCGAGGCTGAACTGCAGTGTGTGGCAGCTGAGGCAGACGCTGCGGATCATTTTTTCGTTGGGCCGCAGGTTGTCGTTCTGGTTGTGCTGCACCAGCGTGCGCGTTTCGTCTTCCGGCGTCAGATATTCGATGCGGGGCATGTGACAGGTGGCGCACGACACACCGCTCCCTTTCGGACCCCGCCCCTGGACTTCTTCGTGCCAGAGCGCGAAATGGGGCGAGGCCTTGTAGGCACGCGCATGGCCGTCGTCGTGGCAGCTCAGGCAGGCTTCGACAGCCGCGCGCCGGGTATCGAAGGTGTGCGCCCCGTGGCAGCTCGTGCACGACAGCGACTTGTGTGCCGCATCCGGCTTCATCGGCAATTCGGCCAGGCCGGGCTGCATCGGGCTCAGGCCCTGTTTCAGCCGCATGCCATGCAGGCCTGACAGGAAGCCGTCGACTTCGGGCTTGTGGCAGGCCGCGCATACCTGATGGTCGGGCCGCTTCACCCAGACCGGCTCGCCGCCTTTCCCGGGATTGACCTGATGGCAGGCCGAGCAATTGACGCCGGCCTTCGCATGCGCCGTATGTTCCCAGTTCTTGACCACGGCGGGCGTCGGCTGCAGTTCCACCCGGCCATCCATCTCCGCCGCCGTCACCGGCTCGCCGTCGAGGTAGTCCATGTACACCATGAATTCCTTGAGGCCGCGTTCGCGCACGACACCGGCCGGTTTGGCCGCGTCGCCGTGACCATGGCGAATCAGGAAGTCTTCGTACAGCGCACGGTTATCGTGAAAGTTGTGGCACCCGCTCGTCGCACAGGAAGTGAAGGCCATGCCTTTGTGGCTGGGGCGTTCCTTCTCCACGCCGGCGTGGCAGCGGATGCAGAAATCATCCGGTAGGGTCACCCCGACCGGATGCGTGATCTCGCGCTTGTGTTCGGTATGGCAGGTCACGCACTGCCGCGCATCGAGCTTGGCCAGCGTGCCCGCATTGCGCGGATCGGTGAATTTGCTGACGGGATGCGAGTCGTCCATGGCCTTGAGCTCGGCGGCATGACAGGACAGGCAGGCCTGCTGGATGCCCTCGGCGCCCTTGAACGGCTCGCCGTGGCAGGTGACGCATTTCATCTCGATCTGATGGTGCGCGTGCGTCGTCTGCCCCGGCATGAAAACCGACTGTTCCCCCGGCGTCTGCACCGCCCAGGCGAACCAGGCGGCGAGCAGCACGCTCGCCGCCAGCCAGAGCGCCCAGATGCGATAGGCGGCAAATCGCTTCATCAGAACCAGTACACCTTGAGAATATGGAAGCCGAGCAGGGTCGGCAGCGGCCACAGCAGCAGCCAGTGCATCCACTGCAGCGTCGGGCGCAGAGCGGCCGAACGGGCCGGCGTCAGGCGATGCTCGCGCGCCAGGAAGAGTGCGAGGCCGATGCCGGTGAGCGCAGCGCCCAGCATGGTGAGCGCAAGCCAGCGATTGAGCCCGGTGCCGACACGCCCGCCGGTGTGCGCCCACAGTACGAGCAGCGCCAATGCGCCGATGCCCGCGTGGAGCCAGCGCCAGTGGACGAAAGCCAGCAGCGTGAGTCGCTTCCAGCGCTTGCGCAGGCCGATCAGCGCCAGCAGCGCCGCCAGCGCCAGCAGGCTGTAGCCGCTGATCTGCTTGACCAGGCCGTCGCGCCACAGGCGGTCCCAATGCCACACGAGCGCTTCGGTATTGGCGTAGGGCACGTTGAAAGGCTGCGCGAACAGCAATGCGAGGCCGAGCGCGAATGCGGCGAGCCAGGCAAGGCGGCGCGCCAGCGGCATGGCCTCGCGCGGACCGGCTGCGCCGACGAGCGACTCGACCAGCGGCCGGCAACTGCCGCACACGCCGGATGCGCCGGTGCGCGCGGCGACGGCCGAAACGGTGAGGCAGCCTGCCGCGACAGCATCGGATATCTGGCCGCGCGTCACACCGGTACAGTTGCATACCGTGGCCTCGGCCGGCCAGGCGGACACGTCGCTTGCCCCCGTCGGCCACGGTTCGCCTTCGCGCGCAAAGCGCGCGCGCTGCCAGGGCCAGAGGCGCCGCTGATGCTGCACCGCCTCCTGGACGCGCGACAGGGCCGCCCATTCGCCCAGCGCAAGTGCGCCCACCAGACGCCCGCGCCGCACGACGAGCTTGCGATAGACCGCGTCCGTTTCGTACGTCTGCACACGCGTCAGGTCGGGCAATTCCCAGGCCGCCACTTCGCCCATGCTGAATACCGGCCAGCGCGCGACCTTGAGCCGGGTGGCGGACAGCGACCCCGCGTAGCGCACGGCTTCGCCCGCGATCGCACGCGCCGCCACCGCCGCCTGCTCGAAACCGGGCGCGACCAGCCCGTATACGCGGTCACGGTGCTGCGCACACTCGCCGACCGCATAGATGCCGGGCGCGCTGGTGCGCAGCTGGTCGTCGACCGCGATCCCGCGCTGAAACACCAGCCCCGCATCGCGCGCGAGCTCGATGCGGGGGCGAATGCCCGCCGCGAACACCACCGTGTCGCATTCGAGGATGCGCCCGCTGCGCAGCCGCAGACCCGCCACGCGTCCCGCTCCCAGCACCGCCATCGGGCCGTCGTCGACGACGACCTCGATGCCGGCCGACTCGACGCGCGCGCGCATGCGCGCGGCGGCCGTCGCGTCGAGCTGATTCGGCATCAGGCGCGGATGATGTTCGACCACCACGATTTCGGTGCGATAGCGGTGCAGCGCACGCGCGGTTTCCAGACCGAGCAGACCGCCGCCGATCACCGCGACGCGACGGCTGCGTACGAGCCGGGCCTGCAAGGCGGCTGCGTCCGCCAGATCGCGGAACACGAACACGCCGGCCAGTCCGGTACCGGGAATCTCGGGCACATGGGCGCGCGAACCGGTCGCAAGGACCAGGCTGGCATACGCCTGCACGCGGCCGGCCGCATCGACGAGCTGTTGCGCCTCGGGCTCGATGCGCGCGACGCGCATGCCGTAACGCGTCTCGACGGTATCGGGCACGTCCAGCCCGGTCGTGAAATCCGACCAGTCGGCCTCGCCTGCGAGCAGCGCCGAAAGCCGCACCCGGTTGTAAGGCCGCCAGGGCTCGTCGCCGTAGAGCACGATGGGTGCATCGGGCAGCGCGCGGCGCAGCTCGATCGCCATGCGTACACCGACCGGCCCGGCCCCTACGATTACTCGCGGGGCATCGTGATGTGCGATTTGCGCCATGCGTCCATCGAACGGAAATAAAAAAACGGTGTCCCGGCGCATTGCGCCCGGGACACCGTTGTCCTTGCCGGCCCGGCAACCTTGCCGGTCGGCACACCGATTCAAGCACCTAGCGTGCCAGGCGCATGGTCGCTGTAATTCCCGTCATTCAGGGGGATGCGGCCCCGTCGGG
>MEEC01000219.1 GCA_001724315.1 Lautropia sp. SCN 70-15
CAGGTCGGCATCCAGGTAGCGCGCCTTGGCCGGAACGCCGGCCGGGCTGGCGTTGCCGGTGGCCTGGAAGATGCCGCCCAGCAGCACCGGCGTGTAGACGATGCGCGCGCCCTGCGCCTGCGCCACCTTGGGCAGCTGGTACCAGGCCAGGTAGCTGTAGGGACTGCCCAGGTCGAACAGGAATTCAACGGTTTTGGTCATGCAGGTTCCTTGGAAAAGAAGGGGTTATTACCAGCGCTCCATCCACGGGCGCAGGTCGAGCTCGTGCGTCCAGGCATCGCGCGGCTGGGTGTGCAGGTGCCAGTAGTTGTCGGCGATGTGCTCGGGGTTGAGGATGCCGTCCTGGTCCTTGAGGGCGTAGCGCTCGGGGAAGTTTTCGCGGATGAAATCGGTGTCGATGGCGCCATCGACCACCACATGCGCAACGTGGATGTTCTTCGGCCCCAGTTCGCGCGCCATGCTTTGCGCCAGCGCCCGCAGCGCGTGCTTGGCGCCGGCGAACGCGGCGAAGTTGGCCGAGCCGCGCAGCCCGGCCGTGGCGCCGGTGAAGAGGATGGTGCCGCGCCCGCGCGCCACCATGCGCCGCGCCACCTCGCGCCCCGTGAGGAAGCCGGCGAAGCAGGCCATTTCCCAGATCTTGAAGTACTTGCGCGCCGTCTCGTCGAGGATGCTGCACGGCACGTTGGCGCCGATGTTGAAGACCATCGCCTCGATGGGGCCGACCTCGCGCTCGATGGTGTCAACCAGGGCGACCACCTCTTCTTCCTTGCGCGCGTCGGACGCGAAGCCGCGCGCCTGGCCGCCCGCCTGCGTGATCTCGTCGACCAGCGGCGCCAGCTTGTCCGCGCTGCGCCGCGTGACGCAGGCCACCAGGCCGCCGCGCGCAAAGCGCTTGGCGATGGCGCCGCCCGTGGCATCGCCCGCGCCAACGATGAGGGCCGCGGGGCGCGGCAGCGTTTGGGGTTCGTTCGTCATGGGCCCATCCTTTAAAATAACGATCGTTATCGTAACGGTCGTTATGCCACACTGCAAGCGCTTTCACGAGGCCCGCCATGCGCTACCCCAGCACCCACAAGCAAGACACCCGCACCCGATTGCTGCAATCCACCAGCGCGCTCGCCAAGCGCCAGGGCTTCGCCGGCACCGGCGTCGACGGCCTGATGGCCGCCGCCGGCCTGACCTCGGGCGCGTTCTATTCGCACTTCCGCTCGAAAAGCGAACTGCTCGAAGCCATCGTGCAGCACGAGCTGGAGCGCTCCGGCAAGCTCTTCCAGGGCAAGTCGCGCAAGCAGTTGCTGCGCATCGTCGAGGGCTACCTGAGCCCCGCCCACATCGACCAGCCCGAAGCCGGCTGCGCCATCCCCGCCCTGGCGGGCGAAGTGGCCCGCGCGGGCGACGCAACGCGGCAGGCCTTCGAGCGCGGCGTGGTGGCCCTCAAGGACAGCATGGCGACCGCAACGGCCAGCGAGGCCGAGGCCTGGGCCGTGGTGGCGCAACTGGTGGGGGCGGTGGCGCTGGCACGGGCGATGCCGGCGGGGGAAGTGCGGGAGGCGTTGCTGGCGGGGGTGTTGGGAGGGGTGCGGGGGCGGTTGGGGGAGGTGCCGGCTGATCTCACATGAAGTTTTGATGGGCGCGGGGATTGCGACTTGACTTGGACGCGCTATAGGAAAATGCGGGGCGAAAGTGCAGGCAGCCGCTGGCGCGGGTCTTGGCCTAGATATTCTCAGCGCTGACCGGCTGCGTCCAATCCAAAGGCGACGGTGGGCATCACTCCCCAAAGCATCCACGCCATGAACAGCAAAGCCGTTCTTGGCGACATCAATTCCAATGGTGAAAATGGCAGACTTGGACTTTCCCTCCCAAAAAAATGAGTGAGTTGATGAGAGGTTGCACTTCCCATCCTGGCACTTGATGCCGTACCCCGCACTGCGCGGATCACTCGGGACGGGGACGTCACTTTCATTCGTTGGCGCAAAAACAAATGATATTCGCCGTCTCTCCAGGAACAGCCGGCTGTGGCGAAGATCGCTTCGTCGCAACGCTACCGTTTCTGTTGTCTCCAGGCTTGGTGCTTCAGTTGCCTGAAGAATCGGCTCAGTTCACCGGAACAACTGGCCGTCTAACGATAGAAAGGCTTCATCATCTGTACGTCGCATCGCTCGGGCCGTATCAATCAACGGATTCGGCCGAACAAGGACTCGCTGAGCTACGGGCGGCAGTCCTTTGGTGCGCGATTGAGTTCGGCGCGGGCGTGCGCTATCCCATTGAGACCGGAACAGTAAGCCTATTTGACGAACCAATCACGATTCCAACTGTGCAGCCGATGGCGCACATTGGAGAAGTCACCGGATGGAAGAGCACAGACGGCCACTACAAGGCTGGAGAGGCACTTGTTCTACCTGACCACAAACGCCTAGTTCGATTCGAATCCGGGAATGCAACGTTGACCGCTGGAATTGCTATTGAACGCTTTGTTGCGAAAGCAGAAGAGGCACTGTCCTTCAAGCACCTGTCGAAAATCGCCTGCGACAAAAAACTGAAGCTGGCAATCGAAGTGGCAATGTCCCACAGATTTGAAGCAAGTGACAACGCCCAATTCATCACGTTGATCACGTCACTGGAAGCACTGCTACCAGACCTTCCTGTTTCGCCCGAAGCCTCAGCGGCTATTACTGAAGCTAGACAGATCATCCGCAACAAACGAAACACCTTTGCGCGCGCTGACCCCGAATGGTCGGAACTGGAGCGGCTTCTCGACCGGATTAACACGCTGAGAGTGGATTCTGTCGGCGCAGGTATGCGCAGCTTCATCAATGCTGTCTTGGAAAGACACCCTGGTCTAGGTGATCGCCAAGCTATCTCGAAAAAAGTCCGTGACGCCTACAACGCACGCAGCCGGCTATTGCACGACGGTCATGTTCCGAAAGAACAACTGAGAGCCGGTCTCGTATTCCTCCGCGACTTCGTTCCACGCCTGCTCCGCTGTCTTTTTAGAGAGGCCGCGTCGGCCTAGCCTCGCAAGTGCGCCCTAACCCCATCAATCAGTCGAGCTGACGAACTGCAGCAAGCGGCAGTCATCAACTCACCTCGAACGTTGAAGGACAGAGCCTCCATGCGCCCACCGGCTGCTCATAGCCGGCAACAGCCGGTCATCATCTCGAACTTGACTGCACTTGTCAGACATGAATGGCAGAACAACACGTGCTGCACCCACTATTCCGGGATTGGGGTCTGAGCACGAATTCCGCTGCGCGAAATCGTGATCCGGAAGTTGCACTGCGCCCCCTATGCCTGCGCCGTCCGCACCACGTGCGCTGCTGACACCGATGCTGGGGCCGAGCGCAGCGATGGCCCGAAAGGCTGTTTAGTCCCCCTCCCCTCTGTACGTGCCGAGGAGCGCAGCTTCAGGCGGATCAGGGCCGCGCTTGTTTGAGCGAAGCGAGTTTGCGCGGACCCCGCCTGAAGCGAGCACCGCAGGTTGCCCCGGAGCGAAGCGCAGGGGACACGGACAGCGGGGTCGCCCTTTCTTTGGTGACTTTCTTTCGGCGACGCGAAAGAAAGTTACTGGGCCGCCGGGCGCATACCCCGGCTCCCGGCCCTACCGAAGGCATGCTGTCGAAAAGAAAGCAGTGAGCCGAAATCGGCGCCGCGCCCACCGTTCCGGGATTGGGGTCTGAGCACGAGTTTCGCTGCGCGAAATCGTGATCCGACCCCAATGCCTGCGTCGTGCTGGCTCCCGCCCTTGGCAAAGGTCGGCTTCCAAAAATGCGGTTGCAGCCACAGTGACCACGCCCGAACAGCAAGGCAATAAAGCATCTACCCAAATTGCCCTATAGCGCTTATTGGGTAAGCACTCGCAGCTACATTTTTTGAAGTGCTTTCAGCTTGGACCTTCGCCCCACCCCACCCCGCCCAACCGCTCGATCGCCTGCCCCGCCACCCCGGCCAACCATTCCGGCACCACTCGCTCGGGCGCCAGTTCCGCCAAGGGCAGCAGCACGAACGCCCGCTCGTGCAGGCGCGGGTGCGGCAGGGTGAGCGCGGCGCTCTCCAGGTGCACATCGCCATAGAACAGGATGTCCAGATCCAGCGTGCGCGGCGCATTGCGGTAGGGGCGCTCGCGGCCCGCCGCCTGCTCCAGGGCTTGCAGGGCGTGCAGCAAAGCCAGCGGGGGGAGCGTGGTGGCGATTTCGGCGACGGCGTTCAGGTAGTCCGGGCCGCCGGCGTCCACCGGAGCGCTGCGGTAGAGGGAGGAGACGCGCAGCACGCGCGTTCCGGGCAAGGCGGCCATGCCAGCGAGGGCGCCGCGCAGTGCGGCTTCGCGCGCGCCCAGGTTGGCGCCCAGGCCGATCCAGGCGCGGGTTTCCTGGGCCACGGCGCGCGGGCTTTCAGTCGTCTTGGGGCGCGGCGCCGTGCGATGGCGCGGCTGCGCCGGCACCGCCGGCCGGCTTCCTGCGGCGGCGGCGGCGCTTCTTGGGGGCGCCGGTGTCGGCGCCTTCGGGGGCGTCGGCCTCTTCGGCCCGGGCCTGCGCTGGGGCGGCGCCCTGCGGCACGCGCCGCACCACCGGGCCGGCGGTGCGGCCACGGGCTTTTTGTTCTTCGCGCGCCTGTTCCATCAGGTCGTGGCGGCGGTGTTCGTCGGCCGTGCTGTACTCCTGCCACCATTCGGCCAGGGCTTCGTCGACTTCGCCGATGTCGGCGCGCAGGCGCATGAAGTCGAAGCCGGCGCGAAAGCGCAGTTGCGCCACCATGCTTTCGGGCACGCGGCCGGCGCGTTTTTCAAAGCGCGGCTGCATGACCCAGATCTCGCGCATGTCGGCGGCCAGCTTGCCGCGGCCCGAGACGTCGCCAATGCGGCGCTCGAACACTTCGTCGATGGCCTCCTGCAGCGCCGGCAGCGCGTGCTCGCCCTTGGCCAGGCGGCGCTCCCAGCCGGTGTTGACGTCCTGCCACAGCACGCAGGCGAGCAGGAAGCTCGGCGCCACGGGCTTGCCTTCCTTCACGCGGCGGTCGGTGTCGGTCAGCGCGGCGCGCACGAACGCGGTGTCGGCGCGCTCGACGACGACGTCGAGC
>MEEC01000220.1 GCA_001724315.1 Lautropia sp. SCN 70-15
TGACCGGCAGGCCGATCGCGGACCATAGCGAATAGCGCCCGCCGACCCAGTCGCCGAAGGGGAAGATCGTGTCGTCGGTCAGTCCGAATGCGCGGGCGCCCGCCACGTTGGCCGTCACGCCCACGAAGTGCCTGTGCAGTCCTTCCTCCGGCACGCCGCCCAGCAGCCACTCGCGCACCGCCAGCGCGTTCATCGCGGTTTCCTGGGTGCGCCAGCTCTTGGAGGCCACGATCGCGAGCGTGGTCGCCGGATCGAGATCGCGCGCCAGGTGCTGCCAGGCGTCGGGGTCCACGTTGGACAGGAAGTGCGTCCGCAGCCGGGGGTGGCCCAGGCCGGTCAGGGCGCCGCAGGCCAGCTCGGGTCCCAGGTGCGAGCCCCCGATGCCGACGTTGACGATGTCGGTGATCGGGCGGCCGGTGGCGCCGCGCCAGGCGCCGTCGCGCACCGCCTCGGCGAAGGCGCGCATCCGGGCCAGCGTGTTCCGGACGGCGGTGCGGATGTCCTCGTCGCCGACCTTCAACGGGGCAGTCAGCGGGTCCGGTGGCAGCTGCATGGCCGCATCGACGGCCGGTCCCGCGACATCCCGATGCCGGCCGTCGGGGCTGCGCAGCGCCACGTGCAGCGCGGGCCGGCCCTCGGTGCCGTTGATCGCGTGTCCGGCGAACATCGCGTCGCGCCACTGGGGCACGCCGGCCGCATCGACCAGCGCCAGCAGTGCGTCCAGGCCGCTCGCGGGCAGCCGGTTGCGGCTCAGGTCCAGCCACAGTCCGGCCGCTTCGACGCAGAACCGGTCGAGCCGCTCCGGCTCGGAATCGAACAGCCCGTCGATCCGCAGCGCGCGACAGGCCGCGGCCTGCCGCTCGACCGCGGCCCACGCCGCCTGCCAGGCGCTGTCGGGATCCGGCGATGTCGGCTTTCCGGGATTGCCCGGGGCGCCGCCTTGACGGCGCTTGAAGATTTGCTCAGTCATTGCGGGCGAAGTGTAGCGACGCGAGCGCGCCGCGCGCCAGATCGGGCAGCTCCGCGGCCGACAGTCCCGCTGAGCGTCCGCTTTGCGCAGTCCAGCGGTCGGCCGCGTGGCCGTGCGCCCAGCAGCCGAGCAGCGCGGCTTCCCAGGCGGGCAAGCCCTGCGCGCGCAGGCCCCCGATCAGTCCGGCCAGCACGTCGCCGGTGCCGGCCGTGGCCAGCGCCGGCCCGCCGCTGTCCACGATCGCCCATCGGCCGTCCGGATGCGCGACCACCGTGCCGGCCCCCTTGAGCACCACGACCGCGCGCCTGGTTTCGGCGATCGTGCAGGCGGCGCCGATCCGGTCTGCCTGGATCTCGCCGACTTCGCAGCCGGACAGCCGTGCCGCCTCGAGCGGGTGCGGGGTCAGCACCGGCAGCGCGTCGTGGCCCGCCGGTGCGCACAGGGCGAGCAGGTTCAGCGCGTCGGCATCGAGCACCATGGGCAGGCCGCTGTCGAGAATTCGCGCCAGCAGGGCTTCGGCGCGCGCATCGGTGCCCAGCCCGCAGCCCGCGACGATCGTGGCGCGAGGCTCGAAGGGGGCGTCCGCGCTGCGGGTCATCAGTTGCGGCTGGCCCGGGTCGAAGACCGGTCCGTCGGGCGAGGCGATCCACACCTTGCCGGCGCCGCTGCACTGGGCGGCCCGCCCGGCGAGCAGGGCTGCGCCGGCCATTCCGGTGGCGCCGCCGATGACCAGGACCGATCCGAAACTTCCCTTGCTGCTGTCGCGCGGGCGGCGCGGCAGCAGCCTCGCGGCGTCGGTCCGCGTGAACAGGAGGCCGTCGCCGCGCGTCACCGGGATCCCGTCGTCCCGCGCGCCGGTCACGCCGAGCGGTGCGACCCCGATCTCGCCGACGTGATCGAGCGCGGCGCCGGTGCGCAGCCCGGGTTTGTCGGCGATCATGGTGACGGTCAGGGTCGCGCGGACGGCCGCGGCGCCGGGACCGCCCACGACTGCGCCGGTGTCGGCGTCGATGCCGCTCGGGATGTCGACCGCCACCACGGGCGGGCGCAGTTCGTCGACCAGATGGCAAAAGGCCTCGGCGAGTCCGGACAGCGGTCGGGCCAGGCCGATGCCGAACAGGCCGTCGATCACCAGGGGCGCAGGGGCCGGGGGGGCGGGCGCCAGGGCCTCGCGCAGCCCGGCCAGCGACTCGATGCGTGCCGGCGTCATGCCGATCCGGCGGGCCTGCTCGCGCACCCGGGCCGTGTCGGCCGGGGGATTCGGGCCGGCGCACGCCTCGGCGAGCTCGAAGGCGCGCGCGTCGAAGCCGCGTTCGCGCAGCATCATGACCGCAAGCAGCGCGTCGCCGCCGTTGTTGCCGGGGCCGCAGAAGGCGCGCACCGGCGTGCCCGCCGGCAGCCTCCGGGCGAGCCGCTCGGCCGCGTCGGCAACGGCGGCCGCAGCGCGGTCCATAAGCTCGCCGGGCCTGGTGGCGGCTAGCGCCGCCTGCTCCAGCACCCGGATGGACGCGGTGCGCAGGAGCGGATGCGGGGGGCGGTGATCTCGGCGCATGCGACGGGCTCGAGGGGCTGCGGCGTAAAGGGCAGGGGGGTGAAGAGCAGGGGCGAAAGGTGAAGCGGCATCATGTCCGCGGCCATGGGCAGGCCCATGGACACGCCAAGCATAGACCAAGGACCGGCTTCGGCGCGGCCTGCACTGGCAGGGCTTGTGTTTTGTTCTTTATGAATATAAATTCTCGATAAATCGTATTCGATGGCCGTGGGCAGGTGGCCGGCGATCCTGCCGCAGTCCGCTCCCATAAGTGGCCTCGAGTTCCGGAGACCCAGCCCGTGCCAGCGAGAAAGCCCGTTTCCGACACGCCGATCCTGTCTTCCGCGCACCTGGCCGACGGCGACTGGGCGGGCCTGTCCGAGATGGAGTTCGGCCTGATCGTGGCGCGCCACGCCTTCGACCGCTGGATCGTCCGCTGCATGGCGGCGGCGGGTGTTCCCGACCTGGCGGTCACCGACGTCCTGGTGCTTCACCACGTGCACCACCGCGAGCGGCCCAAGAAGCTCGCCGACATCTGCTTCACGCTCAACTACGAGGATGCCCACGTGGTGTCCTACGCGCTGCGCAAGCTGGCCGGCCTGGGCCTGGTGCGCAGCGAGAAGGTCGGCAAGGAAGCCTTCTGGTCCACGACGAAGTCCGGGCGCGATACCGTGGAGCGCTACCGCAAGGTGCGCGACCGTTGCCTGCTCGGCGGCGCCGCGGACGGCCTCGGCGCGCCGGCCGACCCGGCCTCCGCCCGGGCGAATCTCACCGAGTTGGCCGGCACGCTCAGGGCGCTGTCGGGCCTGTACGACCAGGCGGCCCGGGCGGCCGCCTCGCTCTGAGCGCCCGGCCCGTCCGCCTTTCGACTCGCCTCCCTTTCGACCCGCTGCATTCCGCCGTTCCACCCGCTTCAGGAATCGACACGATGACGACCGCATCCACCGACGCACGCTGGCAGTTCTGGATCGACCGCGGCGGCACCTTCACCGACATCGTGGCGCGCCGCCCCGACGGCTCGCTGCAGACCGCGAAGCTGCTGTCGGAGAACCCCGAGCTCTACGCCGACGCGGCGGTCGAGGGCATCCGCCGCCTGCTGGGCCTGAAGGCGGGCGAGCCGGTCTCGCCTGTCCAGGTCGAGGCAGTGAAGATGGGCACCACGGTGGCCACCAACGCGCTGCTCGAGCGCAAGGGCGAGCCCCTGCTGCTGGTCGTCACGCGCGGCTTCCGCGACGCGTTGCGCATCGCCTTCCAGAACCGGCCCAAGCTCTTCGAGCGCCACATCGTGCTGCCCGAGCTGCTGTATCGGGAGGTCGTCGAGGTGGACGAGCGCATGTCGGCGAGCGGAGACGTGGTGGTGCCGCTCGACGAGGCGGCGGCGCGCGAATCCTTGCGCAAGGCGCACGCCGCCGGCCTGCGCGCGATCGCGATCGTGCTGATGCACGGCTACCGCTTCAGCGAGCACGAGCGCCGGCTCGCCCAGATCGCGCGCGAGATCGGATTCACCCAGGTGTCGGTCTCCCACGAGGTCTCGCCGCTGATCCGCTTCGTGCCGCGCGGCGACACCACGGTGGTCGATGCCTACCTGTCGCCGGTGCTGCGTCGCTACGTCGACCAGGTGGCGGGCGCGATGGAGGGGGTCAAGCTGCAGTTCATGCAGTCCAACGGCGGCCTGACCGACGCTCGCACCTTCCAGGGCAAGGACTCGATCCTGTCCGGCCCGGCCGGCGGCATCGTCGGCATGGCGCGGGTCAGCAGCGCGGCCGGCTTCGACCGGATCATCGGCTTCGACATGGGCGGCACCTCGACCGACGTGTCGCACTACGCGGGCGAGTTCGAGCGCGAGCTCGACACGCAGGTGGCCGGCGTGCGAATGCGCGCGCCGATGATGAGCATCCACACGGTGGCCGCCGGCGGCGGCTCGATCCTGTTCTTCGACGGCGCCCGGATGCGGGTCGGCCCCGACTCGGCCGGCGCCAACCCCGGTCCGGCCTGTTACCGGCGCGGCGGCCCGCTCACCGTGACCGACGCGAACGTGATGCTCGGCAAGATCCAGCCCTCGTTCTTTCCGGCGGTGTTCGGCCCGAACGGCGACCAGCCGCTCGATGCCGACGTCGTCCGCGAAAAGTTCACCGCGCTGGCCGCCGAGATCGCGTCGGCCACCGGCCGGAAGATGAGCCCCGAGGAGGTCGCCCAGGGCTTCATCGACATCGCGGTCGCCAACATGGCCAACGCGATCAAGAAGATCTCGGTGCAGCGCGGCTACGACGTCACGAAGTACACGCTGACCACCTTCGGCGGCGCCGGCGGCCAGCACGCCTGCCTGGTGGCCGACGCGCTGGCGATGCCCACCGTGCTCGCGCATCCGCTGGCCGGCGTGCTGTCGGCCTACGGCATGGGCCTGGCCGAGCAGGTGGCGATGCGCGAGCGCTCGGTCGAGAAGGTGCTCGACGCGGCGGGTCATGCCGAGGCCGAGAAGGTGCTCGGCGAGCTCGAGGCCGCCGCGCGCGAGGAGCTGCTCGCG